>JAHEHB010000278.1 GCA_024644775.1 Deltaproteobacteria bacterium | reverse complement strand
ATGATTTTCTTTGGGCAGTTGTCTTGCAGCCAGTCGATGTAATCCATCAGACGCCTCCTTGCACATAAAGTACCCCTTATATCGGTTGAAACAGAAATTTAGTCAAGTCGATGACGAAATTCTAACAAAACCAACCGGGCGTTTTGCGGATTTGACCGTAGAGACTAAAATTGTTATAATAATCTACAATTTTCGATTCGATGCTCCTTTCTTTTATCATAGTGAAACTGGAGTCTAAATGGTAAAAGAGATGAATTCTGATGCAACATACCGAAATCCTCTGATGACAATCGATATTATTATTGAATTCAATGATTCTATTGTACTCATCAAAAGGGCCAACCCTCCCTATGGGTGGGCGTTGCCGGGTGGTTTTGTAGATTACGGAGAATCGCTCGAAACCGCTGCTGTAAGAGAAGCCCAGGAGGAAACATCGTTAGATATTTCCCTTATCGAACAATTTCATACGTATTCCGCGCCGGATCGTGATCCCCGGCATCATACGGTAACGACCGTATTCATCGCATCCGCAAGCGGTACACTTAAAGCGGATGACGATGCGAAACAGGCGGGGTTGTTTTCAGAGAATAGCTTGCCAAGCCCGATCGTTTTTGATCACGAACAAATCCTTAAAGATTATTTTCGCTATAAGAACGGAACGCCGAAAAAACATAGTTTCCGCTGAACGCCATGTCGGCAAGGAGGTGCCGATGAAACCTACCGAGTTTTCGCTGACGCTCAAATCTTTCAAACAGCTAAAAACGCTGCTGGAAAAAGAGGCATTTCCGTTTCATCCGCCCCGTTCCCCCAACAGGCAATGCAGCGAAGATAAAGCGGTGAGACCCGAAACAGAAGAGCAAATTTTCAGGGATGCCATGGCGGATGTAACCCCCCTTCCGGGGAACCTAAGGGCAGAAATCGAACCCAGGGCCAGATTACCAATGGAACTGGAAAAAAACCCTGATTCGGAAACACTCACACAACTCGAAAATCTAGTTAAACACGGTAGGGGGTTTGTGGTCGCTCAAACTCCGGAATATATCGAAGGCACTGGATACCATGCCCATCCGGAAATAACAAAACGCCTTCATCGCGGAGATTTTTCGATCCAGGCGCATATCGATCTTCATGGATTCACCGTGGAGCGTGCGCAGGAAGCATTTGAAGGGTTTCTAAAAACATCGATCCAGACAGGAATGCGCGCCGTTCTAATCGTTCACGGTAGAGGTCTTTCCTCACCTTTCAAACCTATTTTAAAAACAAAGGTGTATGAATGGCTCACTAGCGGATTTTGGCGAAGATGGGTCATTGCTTTTTCAAGTGCAAGATCTTGTGACGGCGGTGCCGGCGCAACGTACGTGCTGCTCAGAAATCGTCCCCTCACCAAACGTTTTCGAAAAAAGACCAACGCTTGTCTCCGGAAATAGTCAATTCCTGCGACTTCGCGGCCGGATGCGTTTGCCCAGCAGTAGACAGGATCACGTCATTTAGACACGTAATTACTTGGATATGTTTAAATTCAATTGTTTTTCGGAATCATGGAAATTCCAAGCAACAAAATACAAATACCAAATAAAAATCAATGACCAAAATTCAAAACATTCAGATCAGCCAGGAGATGCCATATAACTCATTAGAATATTTCGATCATTCGCAGCGCAGGCGCTTGCGCCGCGTGTTGGATATTGGAATTTGAATATTGTTTGGAAATTGAGTATTGAAATTTGGGATTTTTAGGCTGCATTCGAAGAATCAGATTGCTTTCACCTGGCTGGATTATAATCTACTTCGACGTTACCGTGTTGCAGCAGCTGCCTGTCTTGACATGCATGTTAAAATGGTTATTTTAATGGATTTGTAAAAATTAGGACTATGGATCCCCTGACGTCGCGTTGGGGGTTTTTTGAGGAAATGAGTATGATTCAATCGATTGAAGCGGTAAGAAATATCGGCATCAGCGCGCATATCGACTCTGGTAAAACAACACTGACAGAGCGAATACTGTTTTATACGCAGAGAATCCACACCATGCACGACGTAAAGGGCAAAGATGGCATCGGAGCCACCATGGATTCAATGGAGCTTGAAAAAGAACGTGGGATTACCATCACGTCCGCCGCGACCTATTGTGAATGGAAAGGACATGAGATCAACATTATTGACACGCCCGGTCATGTCGATTTCACCATTGAGGTGGAGCGTTCGTTGAGAGTGCTCGACGGTGCAATACTTGTTCTTTGCGCTGTCGGCGGGGTTCAATCTCAATCCATCACCGTAGACCAGCAAATGAAACGGTACAACGTACCGTGCATTGCGTTTGTCAATAAATGCGACAGAAGTGGCGCAAATCCATTTCGAGTCATCGCGCAACTTAAAGAGAAACTCGGTCACAAAGCAGTAACCCTGCAACTTCCAATCGGATTGGAGGCAGCGTTTTTGGGGGTTGTGGATCTAATATCGATGAAAGCACTCTATTTTGACGGAAGCAACGGAGAGGTGATGCGAGTTGAAGAAATCCCTGAACGACTTGTTTCCGAGGCAAACACTCTCAGAGATGCACTCATCGATGCGGCGACGATGTTTTCAGATGAACTGACCGAAATGGTTTTAGAGGACAAAGAGGTCTCCAACGACCTTTTGCTTAACGCTGTTCGAAAAGGGGTATTGGCCCGTGAACTGACACCCGTATTTATGGGATCTGCCTACAAAAACAAAGGGGTTCAACCGCTTCTTAACGCAGTAACCCAATTGCTGCCGTGCCCACGCGATGTAACCAATGAAGCGCTTGATTTAGATCAAAACGAATCTCCCGTTTCCCTGATTTGCGAGCCGGAAAAACCGCTCGTCGCCCTTGCTTTTAAGCTTGAAGATGGCTCGTATGGGCAACTCACTTACCTAAGGATTTATCAGGGAACACTCGTCAAGGGAGACACCATCTTTAATGTACGAACCGGAAAAAAAGTCAAGGTCGGTCGAGTGGTTCGAATGCACGCCGACCAAATGGAAGATATTCAGATGATCCCTGCTGGGTATATTGGGGCTCTTTTTGGCATCGACTGCGCTTCCGGTGATACCTTTGTTGGGTCGGACATTCGCGTAACCATGACATCGATGCATGTACCGGATCCTGTGATCTCGCTGGCCATCGCACCAAAGGATCACAAGGCTCAAATGAACCTATCCAAGGCAATCAACCGATTTATGAAGGAAGATCCGACATTTAAATCACTTGTAGATGAAGAAACCGGCGAAACCATCATTTCCGGCATGGGGGAGCTTCATCTTGAAATTTATATCGAACGCATGCGTCGGGAATACCAGGCAGATGTAACCATCGGTATACCACAGGTATCCTATCGCGAGACCATTACACGGAGAGCAGAATTCGACTACACGCATAAAAAACAGACCGGGGGAGCCGGTCAATTCGGCCGGGTGGCGGGATATATGGAACCGGCCACCAATCAAGAATTTGAATTTGAAAATCGGGTAACCAGGGGCGCAATTCCCATCCAATTTATCCCTGCATGTGAGAAAGGTTTCAGAAGTTGTCTGGAAAAAGGTCCCCGGATGAATTTTCCGGTTACCGGTATAAAAATCGTCATAAACGACGGTGCATCCCATTCGGTTGATTCATCGGATATGGCATTTCGAGCGGCTGCCCGCAATGCCTTTAAACAGGGGTATGAAAAAGCATCTCCCGTCATTCATGAGCCGATTATGAAAGTTGTGGTGGAGACCCCGACTGAATTTCAGGGCGCGGTGATGGGGTCTTTGAATCAGCGTCGAGGAATGGTTGTTGGATCGCAGGACGAGGGTGTCCAAGCGGTTATTGAAGCTCAGGTGCCCCTTGCAGAGATGTTTGGGTATTCAACCGTTCTCAGATCACTGACCCAGGGGAAGGCACAATTTACAATGGAGTTTTCTATCTACAAAACGGTACCAAGACGTATCGCAGAAGAATTACACAAGAAGGCTCTGGAAGAGAAAAAGGCTGTGGCATAATTAGACGAAAGGAATCACAATAATGGAGAATAACGATGTAATCTTCCAAAATCCACTGAGACACTTAGGACAGAGTACTGAAGAGATCCTGCCTAAAGGCGGATTTGGTGCGATTCTCGCCCGTGCAGGGGTGGGCAAGACCTCATTTCTCATACAAATCGCTTTGGATTACTTGCTCCGAGAAATTAATGTTCTTCATATCAGTTTAAACGATCCGGTTGATAAAGTTTGCCTCTGGTACGAAGAAGTATTTAGAAATATCGCATCGAATTGGGACAAAAAACAAATGAAAGAAAATTGGGAAACGCTGCTTCCCCGTCGGTTCATTATGACATTCAAGGTGGAAGGCTTTGCCGTACCGATCCTGCAAGAGCGATTGGCCGATTTAACGAAACAAAACGTATTTTTCCCAAAAATAGTCATGGTGGATGGGCTTCGTCTCGATAATCACCGGCAAGCGCATCTTTCAGATTTAAAGGCGCTATTGCGAAGAAATGGAATATGCGGATGGTTTACGGTACGCACCCATCGCCATGAGGCCCCGGGTCCCAATGGAATCCCAGCACCGCTGCGAGCCGTTTCTGATCTTTTTGAAGTGGCAATAGAACTAAAACCGGTTGGTTCAGAAATACATGTCAACTATTTGAAAGGGGGTAAATTGCCATCGGGAGAGGCTGAATTGCTTCTGGATCCATCGACGCTGATGGTTCGGGGGAAAGAATAGCTTCAGGAGGCAATTTGAACAAGAGACGCTGTCCCATAAGCGCTAATTTGAAAATGAACGTCCTAAATTGAACAGCCGGAATATCGAATCCGCCTCAGACGGATTGAACATCGATTAATGATGTCGCTCCGCTCCGCAATTTGATTTCATTTGTTTTCAAACATCCGATATCAAACCTTACTTGTATTTGCTCACGCCTCAGGGAATCCTGTTTTCATCTTGGTTACAATGGCGTTTCACCCGAAGAATTATGCGGTTATGCCGGGCATTCAGGATCTTGATCAATATTTGAAGATTTCAAAATTCAAATTTCTGTCCTTTGTCCTTTAACCTTGAATCTTGAACCTTTATCCTTGAACTTCTTGTTCCAAGCCATTGACAAAATCGCCAATGACCCGGTGAACCCTATCTGCACCCTCTCCAAGCAAAATTCCATGGCGATCAAAATCAAACGTGATGTATTGTTTGTTTTCCGAACCCAGCCGTTCAAATATTCTTTTTGAGCCCTTCGGGTCAACCACAGGATCTCCTGAAGATTGAATAATCAATGCGGGCATTTTTAGCGATGATAGTTTGGGCTTTAAGGAATCCATCAGCCGTTCCAGCTCTCTGACACCGGATATTGGATTTCGAATATAGTTAATTCGTGGATTTTCAGGGTGGTTTTCCACAAATTCTATCTTTGCGCCGTTCAATTGTACCCGTCGCATGAGCCGATTCCAAACATCCACTGCAGGGACAAACCGGGTGGACAAGTCATGAAGTTGCATGGGAGGGCAAACCGCAAATACTCCCGCGACGTCATCGATTCGGGTCGCCAAATCAAGTGCGAGCCCCGCACCGGTGGAAAAACCTCCCACAACGATCCGTTCGCATTGATTGCGGATAATTGCATAGCCGAGATTTACCGATTCCACCCAATCCGCGTAGGATCGAGTGGCAAGGTCTTCTGGAGACGTGCCATGTCCCTTCAGTCGAGGAACGAAAACCCAAATGCCTCTGTGGCTCAGGCGCTCAGCGAGTTCTTTTACCTCTATCGGTGCAGCCAAATATCCATGAATAAGGAGAACCCCAACGTTACGCGATTTTCCTTTGATCAGATACGGCATGCCAACGGTTTGTTTCTTGGACTCCCCGCGGAGAAAAAAGGTATGATAATCTGTGTGGTATTCAACTATGGCCCTTTGAATAAGACGGTGTGCAATTTTTCGGCGCAACCAAAACCGGGGCATCCAGGAAATTCGCCTGAGATAGCGCTGAAGCAATCGTAGGGGTTCCACCTCGTTTGCGATCACGGCAATGGGATTTGCAATACGAATTTTGTGAAAATCGAAAGAAAAAGAAAAACGAAGGGGATCTTTTACGAGTGTTTTCCCTCTTTGCTTGACGACTTTCTTCTCGACGGCCAGTGTTACAAAATCCTTAAATCGGCTGAATCGATCGTCTGTTAGAAGGTCAATTTGATTACCGTTGAGATTGGAGTGATAATGAATTCCCAAACGCACCAAACCATTCGATGCCGCGAGAAATACTCTTTGTCTCAATTCATAGGTATGAATACGGCGTTGGGGAACCATTCGAAGAATCGATGCAAAGAGGTGATCGTGATTGACAGTCGTCATATTATAGATGGCAGACATATATCGCTGCATCAGTAAAAGGGCTGATTTCCGCATATCACGCCGCGAGGGGATGGGGTCATCAAAATCAATTTTATCTGTTGTCTTGATATCCCTTTCCACAGTGGAGAGCCTAAGGTAGTCTTTGGCATTAATCGGCGGACCAATCCGCATATCGATATCCACTCCGGAAAGCAACATCGTTCCTTCGGTCATAATCTCTTCTTTAAATCGCTCCGGTACCGTATCCACAAGATGATCCGCCAGGATGTTCAATATGTTCTCTTTACTACGCAAAGGGAAATAGGTCACGTTTATGGGAACAATGTAGGTTGTTTTTTCAAAAACCGGTTCAATATCGTTTATCTCCAAAATGTCTTTGATTCGATTCGATTCTTCCGGTTTTGCATGCATCATCTCCTTAAGTCGCTGTCGGTAAAACTCCGTGCGAAGGGCCAAGGTAGCCGCCCCCGTGTGCGGCGGTCGTTTTCCGCCAGCGTAAAATATCATAAACCGGCCTTTATCAAATATCTTTTTGCTCTTTACCATTCGACCTTCCGGGAAAAGAATCCACAGAGCCTCTCCGGTCAGAAGCGTTTTTACGACTAAGCGGTCCCTATCCGGATTTCTGATGGAAATCGCGCCCACTGAATCGAGAAATCGAGCCACAGCCCCCTTAAACAAATTATCATCCGCAAGAGACCACGTCGGGATACCGGTGAGTCGGTAAATATGGTAAGGCAGCAGAAGCGTTTCGATTCTTGTAAAATGGTTGATGACAAATATGATGGACCCATTGGGAATATTCTCCTCCCCATGGATATTGAATCGGACTTTTGAAAACGCAGAAATTGTTTTTATAAACAGTCCGGTGGTACGATATGCAATCGGATTCATCTATTCTTATGGTATCGTCAAAATTTCACAATCAGTTAAATGGGGGTATCGATATCGGAAAGATGAAAATCGGAATATTTGCCCCACATCGTTATTCTATATGGGAAAAAAATAAAACTATCAAGCATCCCCGATAAAGCGAGATTTCCACTTCGCCCCGACAATCATCAGAATCCAGCATCCCCGCTGAAACGGGATCTTTGTTT
>JAHEHB010000277.1 GCA_024644775.1 Deltaproteobacteria bacterium | reverse complement strand
TTGTTCGAACCCTCGAACAAACGTTTTCGTATCTGAATAAACAGGACTACCAAAGCGAAATCCTTGTGATCAGCGACGGCAGTACGGATGGAACCAAAGCGATTGTAAAAAATGATTTCGGTGCGAGCCGGAAGGTATCCTTGAAAGTCTTCGAATATCATCCGAATCGCGGAAAAGGGTATGCCGTTCGATTCGGTATGCTCAAAGGGGTTGGTGATTGCATTATGTTTATGGATGCAGACTATTCGGTACCGATTGAGGAGGTTGAAAAAGGAATGCGTCTGCTGGCGGAAGGTGCCGATATCGCCATTGCGTCACGCGCCATTTCGGGGGCGGCTGTCATCGCGCATCAAAATTTCTTTCGTGAGTTGTCGGCAAAAATTTACACGTTTGTCCAGAACCGGTTTCTGGATATTGATTATAAAGATACCCAATGTGGTTTTAAGCTATTTAAGGCCTTTGTGGTAAAAACACTTTTCCAAAAACAGAGGCTCCATAGTGTAATTTTTGATCCTGAAATCCTCTGGCTCGCGAAACGACATGATTTCCGGGTGGCAGAGTTTCCCGTAAAATGGCGTCATATAGAAGACTCTCGAATCGTGTATGACAATTTACAGAAATCTTTTTTTGTATTCAAAGAGCTCTTTCGAATAAAAAAGCTTCACAGGCCCTAAGTTGATCATTTGGCACGGATATCGTCACGATTTTGGGGTACCCACCGAAGACCGCCCTTGAATCCATAAGCGCGATAAAGATAGAAGGATTTTACAAAGCCCTCTTTACTGCTGAACACGCGTTTTTTGAAAATATCGAGACGTACGGGTGGGTCTACGCGTTCAAATACCTGGTTCAAACGGGTCAGGTGGCTGTCTGAACGGTACGTTACGCCGACGGCATCCCACCCCACCACGTCTTTGTCCGTCCACCAATAGTCATAAACATTGGGACGTTTCCATTTGTTGATGGATACCGTATGAGGTTGTCCGGGTGTATAGAAAGCAAGCTCGCTGGCGATTTGATATCGTAAGCCAAACAGAAAGGTTTTTGCGGGATCCGGCATTGTCTCAACCAAACGGCCGGTGCGTTGACCAAGTTCTTTCCATCCGGAAATTTCTTTTGCTGGACGATCGAATTCCGCAGGAATGGGCACAATGGGCCATACGACCTGAACCAGGACCAACGCAGAAAACAGGTATGCAGTACCCACCGCCCAAGGCCACAGCTTTTGCCCGAAATAGACGATTCTGTTACCGGAGGTTGAATTTGTTTTGTCTGCAAAAAATGTCGCAATCAATGCAGAAACCGTAAGATATCCGGCGCCCGGCCAGTTCCCGTATACGCGCGTATGCAAGCTCAACATTGCAAACCCGGCGATCATCGGCAGGGACGTCATTAAAAGAAATAAATAAATCCAATTTCCGGTCCGGTAAGGTCTTTGAAGTGCCAGCCACCATGCGAGGATGGCAAGTACAAAGATTAGCGGCGATAAGAGTCCGGCCTGAGACGCGATGAAATCGCCAAAATAGTTAAGATGAAGGGCAAACCGTGCATTTGCCCCTCCCAAATAAGCAACGTGTCGCATGGAATTCCAGCTATGTTTCGCATTCCATATGATGACCGGAACAAATACGAGTAAACCCAGCACAAGCGCTGCATAGGGGCGCACTCCGACGAGTCGATCGCGGTGGTTCTTCGAAAGCAAGCCGTAGAGAAAGACGCAGGGGAGAAATATCACCATCGTATACTTACTGAGCATGCCGATGCCGAAATAGACCGCCCCTAAAATCCATTGATGCCAGCCATCGTTCTCGTAGGCACGGGCCACATGGTAACTCGCTGCCGCCCAGCAGGCGGCCTGGAGACCGTCTGGTGTCGCAAGCAGTCCTCCCACGTTGAAAAGAAGAATCGCTTGGCTCATGAGCGCTGTATGCCATGCAGCATGCGCGCCGATCCATCGTTTGGAAATGGCAATAAGATAGGCAGATGCGACCGCCACGGAAACCACGGAGGGAAGGCGCACCGCGATTTCAGTTTGTCCGAACAGAGATGTCGTGAGTTTTATCGCCCAAGCAATCAACGGGGCCTGATCATGATATCCCAGTGCCAGATGCCGGCTCCATTGCCAATAGTTTGTTTCATCCGGAACCAGGTGAAACAGCCCGGAATAGATAAACCGGAATAGCGTAAATCCGATTATCCAGAACCACGCCGATGTAAGATAAAAACGATCCGAAGCCTGCGTCATGGCCTTGAATTAATGTCGGGTCTGTCAATTGTCAAGCGAATTTCAATCGAATACGTGTTCTATTGACTTAATCACTTTGGACACATAGGATAGAATATGGATTTTAGGCGTTCAATATCGTTATATCGACAGTTTTTTTGGATGTTATCTGAGGTATTGTATCGTCATCATATGAGTGAGCTAACGTTAATGAATGCTATCACCAACCATCGCGCATGAAACCAAACTCTATTATTTATCGATATATATTTTTTGAATTGATCCCTCCGTTCTTGGTCACTCTGGCGTTTTTCACCTTTGTTTTTTTAATGACACAACTTCTTGAAATCATAAATCTTATCGTTAATTATCGCGTCAGCCTTGGCTCTGTTTTGTTGATGATTATCTATACCACGCCGTTTTTTCTTCAGTTTGTCATCCCCATGTCCATTATGATGTCGGTGTTGCTGACGTTTCTACGTTTTTCTAAAGACAATGAAATTATCACGTTAAAGGCGGGAGGCGTCAGCATCGTCGGCTTGCTTCCCCCGGTTCTATTATTCTGTTTGATTGGATGGGGCTTGACGAGTTTCATGGCAATCTACGGTTTACCCAAAGGTAGAGTGGCTTTAAAAGAATTGGCGATTAAAGTGATTTCATCGAACCTCAACATTGGCATAAAAGAAAGAACATTTAATGACAAATTTGATGGGGTGATTCTTTATGTGAATAAGATCGATTCAAAAAACAAACAGCTCATTGATGTCTTTATCGAGGATCAACGCACCCAAGGGATTGTCAGTACGGTGGTTGCGCCAAAAGCAAGACTCTATAGCGATCCGGATAAATTTGTGTTTCAATTGCGGCTGTTTAATGGCACGATTAATCAAGTGAACCCGGAAGACCGGTCTGCGCATACCATTCAATTCGAAACCTATGATATGAGTCTCGCCGCCAAAAAACCGGCTGAAAAAGCGGTTGGCGGGCGTAAAGATGAAGAGGAAATGAATTTGACTGAATTGCGCCAGTACATCAAGGAAGCGACCCAAAAAGATGATCAATATTATTTAACCCTAATGGAATTTCACAAAAAGTTTTCCTATCCCATTACATGCTTTGCCCTTGGTATTTTGGGTTTGCCTCTGGGAATTCAATCGAAATCTGCTAAAAAATCGTTTGGTATCGGTCTTGGGCTCATCTTCTATCTGGTCTACTACATCATGCTGTCTGCAGGGTGGGTGTTCGGCGAAGCAGGGATTTATCCACCTGTGATTGGTATGTGGCTACCCAATATCGTTATGGGCAGTCTTGGATTATATCTTATTTCCAGGATGGCTCGTGAACGCAACGTCAACCTTGATGTTGTTTCCCTGTTATTTCATAAAATCCAATACCGTTTCTTTAAAAAAAAGACCCCGTCTGATTAGTCGATAAAGATGTCAATCATCTATAAATATTTGAGCCGAGAAATACTTTGGAATTTCGTTGTTATCCTTGGCGCGGTGATATCCATTTACATCGCAGTCGATTTTTTTGAAAAAATTGATGATTTCATGGAAGAGGGCATTCCAGTTTCCAGAGCCCTTCTTTATTTCATCTTCAATATTCCGTTTATTGCCGCTAACGTAATGCCCATGGGCCTTTTTTTATCCATTTTGGTAGTATTCGGTCTAATGAGTAAAAACAATGAAATCATCGCATTAAAAAGCGGCGGCATCAGTAGTTATTCTTTGTTGTGGCCGGTGTTATCCATCGGTGTGCTGTTTACGATTCTACTTTTTTTTCTTTCTGAAGTGATCGTACCCATTTCCACTGCAAAGGCCAATCAGATATGGTTGAGGGAAGTCCGAAAAGAAGTCGCCCTAACGACCCGCGAAAAGAATATCTGGATAAAAAGCCCACAGATGATCGCACACATAAAATACTACAATACATCGTCCCGGACGCTGCACGGCATTACCCTAAATTGCTTTGATGAGGATTTTAATCTGATTCGACGAGTCGATGCAAAGGACGCGGTCTACGACAACGGTCATTGGATGTTACAAAATGTTATGGAGCAACGATTGAATTCCAAAGCAAACAACTCCGGCGTAACCTTTCATAGTGAAAAAGCAGAGGACCTTGGTTTTGCTCCTGAAAATTTGAAGCGAGTCATGAAAAAATCCGATGAGATGAGTTTTAAAGAGCTTATCGAATATATCAGACAGGTCGAAGCCGAAGGGTATGAGGCTACCAGTTATAAGGTCGACCTTCAGGGCAAGATCGCTTTTCCATTTGTCTGCATCATTCTGGGGCTTCTCGGCACAGGTCTCTCTTTTCGGGGAAGAATTCGAGAAGGATTGCCGGTGGTCATCGCATATGGTCTCGGTATCGCCTTTCTATACTGGATCTTTCATAGTTTTTGCGTATCATTGGGTTATGGGGAAATGCTCCCCCCATGGATCGCCGTATGGATCGCAAACGTAACGTTTATGTTCATCGGTATGTTTGCCCTGCTCCACGCCGAATGATTCGTTTTTGATGTAATACGTCTCGATCACTCATACCATGATGGCTTTGTATAATATTATTTTATTACTGGGGACACTGCTGGGGTTTCCCGCGTTGTTGCCCATTGTGATTGCATTTCGTAAAAGAAGAAAAACTGTGCGCCACAGACTGGGACTTGCGCCGTTACCGAGGGGCATTCGCGAACTTGTATCGAAATCTTCCGCAAGTCGACCGATTTGGATCCATGCGCTTTCGGTGGGAGAGGTGCTCTCGGCAATTCCGCTCGTGTACGCTCTGAACAAAGTCTCCAATAAGGCGTCTATTGTATTTTCAGTATCGACACTTACCGGGTTTGAGATCGCAAATGAGCGCTTGAGGTGTCGCGTCGATGGAATCGTATATTTCCCTTATGATTTCATTTTTTCCGTCAAACGGATGATATCGAGAATCAACCCGGCCATGATGTTGATCGTTGAAACGGATTTATGGCCCAATTTTCTTTATGAAATAAAAACGAGGAATATTCCCGCGATTCTTGTTAATGCCAGACTTTCAGATCAGTCGTTAAAAGGGTACCTGCGGTTGTCTTTTTTTATGCGACCCCTTTTTCAACGCTTTGCGAAGATCTGTATCCAATCAACAACGGATTTCGACCGGTTTCGCCGTTTAGGGATCTCTCCGGATCGACTCGTCGTTACCGGTAACATCAAGTTTGAACCCATCTGCGAGACGGGTGTCGATGTGAATGAACATACGATGCGGCATCGGCTGAAGATTTCAGCCAAACAACGAATCTTTTTAGCGGGGAGCACACATCCCGGGGAGGAATCGATTTTACTTGAGGCATTCTTGCGTATGAAACAAATCGTTTCGGATCTTTTTTTTGTTGTGGCGCCCAGAGATCCGGTTCGTGCCAAACTGATTTGTAGAGAGTTTCAAGCCAATGGTGTTGAAACGGACTGCCTGTCAGTACTCAATCAGATGCCAAAGGGCAGGTCGAATGAAGCGATTGTGGTGGATACCATCGGGATGTTGAGGAGTCTCTATGCGGTGGCAGACATTGCATTTGTGGGCGGAAGCCTCGTTAAATGTGGCGGACATAATCCACTGGAGCCGGCTGCCTATTCCAAACCGATTCTATTCGGACCCGATATGAGCGATTTTAGAGATATTTCCCAACAGCTGTTAACGTTAAACGCCGCCGTTCAGATACGGGATGCAACGAGCCTCTATGACGCGGCAATTCCGTTGCTCCGAGACAAAAATAAAGCCGAGTTCATGGGCAAGCAGGCCTATACCTTGCTATGCGCAAATAGAGGGGCCGTTGCAAAGACACTGGACGTCATTAAAGCGTTCGGTTTACCATTTTAAGAGGAAGCGATACATTCCGTGCGTCGGATTGTCCAGAAAGTAAATAGGATCATGCAGCAGCAGGAGAAACACCGTCGTTTTTCTCCACTGGAAATACTGTTGCTGATCTTTTCCTGGATGTACGGGATTGGGGTCCGGTTGTGGGAGTACCTTTACAAAAAAGGCGTTTTACCTTCAAAACATCTACCCTGTAAGGTTGTCTCCATCGGAAATATCACCGTCGGGGGAACCGGTAAAACCCCCATGAGCATTTATGTGGCAGAATCGATTCGGAAAATGGGGTACAAGGTCGCGGTTGTTAGCCGGGGATATAAAAGTGGTGTTGAAAAAACCGGTGGTATCGTCAGCGATGGACGGACGTTCTATATGGGACCCGGTAGCGCGGGGGATGAACCCTTTTTAATGGCGTTGAAACTTGACAATATCCCCGTTATTATTGGAAAAGATCGATTTAAATCCGGCAAGCAGGCTATGGAAGAATTCGGCGCCGAGGTATTGGTCTTGGACGATGCATTTCAGCACCTATCCTTAAAACGCGATATAGACGTTTTGTTACTCGATTATTCACATCCCTTTGGCAATTACGCGCTTTTGCCCAGGGGTGTTTTAAGGGAACCGCTTTCTGCCTTATCCAGGGCGGATGCCTTTATTCTGACACGCATCGATACCTCGCGGTCAAGTGCGTTCGATCAGGTACACATGACCCGTCATCCCCGTCCTGTCTTCAAATCTTTTCACACGCCTTATTTGTTCAGGGTGAGGGGAGGCAATCACGGAAACACCGCATCTCCATTTAAGAACCTGCTTCCCGTCGATGGAAGGTATATAGCGAATCGCAATGGTTTTGCATTTTCCGGGATTGCCGTAAACAAAGATTTTCGGAATACTGTGTGTTCCTTCGGGTGTTGTTTGGTCGATTACCTGGAATTTCCGGATCACCACGCTTATACCGATTCGGATCTTCGGAAAATATTGAAGCTGGCAAATGACGTCGAAGCGGAAGTACTACTGACCACTGAAAAAGACTATGTTCGAGTGGCCCATCGATTTTCTCCGGGTGCTATGGAGCTGGTTGTAATTGGAATTAAATCGGCATTTGGAGCCGACACAGACGCCTTTACCAACTTTCTACGATCTAAACTCGCAGGGTTATGAACGAAACATCCAGTGTCCGGAACCAAAAACCACTCAGAATTGTTGCGTTTCTGGATGGGCGGCCCGGTCATGAAAAGCAAACCAAAAGCATCCTTACGGCCATTGCGAAACTAACCGCTGTTAACATTCTGTTCAATAACGTTCAGGCAGGCTCCGTTAGCAGGGGGGGGGTCGATTGGGTGCGATATTTCGGATTTTGTTTGAAATCTTGGATTTCCGATTCTCAGCAAAACCAGAAGC
>JAHEHB010000276.1 GCA_024644775.1 Deltaproteobacteria bacterium | reverse complement strand
GTCTTTGGATATCCGACATTTAAATTCAAAATAATCCCCCTTTTTAATTTTAGAAGCGATAAATACATCCTCGCCGTTAACTTCCGCCCATACTCCCTTAACCTTTACGCGGTCTCCTCTCTTGAGCCCAATGCTTCCACCATCTGCAAACCAGGTCGGACAGAGATGGACGATGATCTGCTCTGATTTCAGATTTTTCGTCTCACTGATTTCAACGGCCACGCCGGGCGACATGCCGGGCATGGGAACGACTTCTTTGATTTTTGTGACCCACCCTTTGAAACTATCCGTTTCCATGTAATCATACAGTTTATTATACTCACTACCGATTTCCCAACCCCCCATGTCCTGTTTTTGTCCTGCTACTGCGACACTGAACCCTAACGCAATGAAACCACAGATAATGATTACACTCTTTTTGATCATGAGATCCTCCTATCGGGATAAAGAATTTTTCGCTAATTTTTTTAAAAAATGGGTGCTTTATCGAAATATTGATTGTAAACATAAAACATGGCTTAAAGATGATCAATCATTCACTTACGGCTTATGCTGGATGTAATTTTTGATGGCTTCAAATTGGCTTTTTCCATCGAGTCCGGCTTCCAGAAGCAGCTTATCACCCTGGCCGCTGCCAAGATAGTGACCTTTCACAAAGGGATAACGTGTCATTTTACGTCCCCAATCGGATCGAATCCACCGATACATGGTAGGAAGGGTAAAGCCGGTAATACCCATGGCTTCATGAGCGAAACTCGAGGGGAATATGCGTTCCTGTTCTGCAGGGGGTAGGAGGTCGAACAATTCTTCACTTGAAACATAAAAGACGTTTAATGCAATTCCCTCCCTTTTTAACAGGGGCAAGGCGTCTTCGATAAACGCATAAGCCACTTCGCTTCCTTGCAGCACCACGGTTCCCTCGGTTTTTCCGTCAATCTGCCAGAGTCGATATACACCCGACGCGGCATCCGTTGCAGGTGATAGATCCAATCCCGTTCGATCGACAACCGTTTCACTCGGTCGGGTAACAAATGGAGCAATCACTGCCGGTCGTTCAGCCAACGCAGTAGACACAAGCGGCCACAGCTCCTGTGGATCCCAAGGTGTCAGGGTAATCATTGTGCCGCGGGGAAAATTGCCTTGAAGAAGTTGCAGTGCTTGCGGATCCGCGTGTGTGGGGCCGTCTTCACCGGTTTTTACACCCGCATGCCCACAAATGAGAATAAACGGCCGGTAAGGTCCACTGTCAATGGCCTGTCTCGCCTGATTTGAAATCGCGTGAAGTCGGGAGGCGATATGGCCGAGGGGCGCGATGAATGCACAATAAGAAGATCCCACGGGAACATGATACCCAAAATTGGCAATACCGGATAGGATGCCACTCATGGCGTCTTCGCAAATGCCGCCGGCGGAAAGCATCCGACCGTCGGGATTGGTGGCCGCATTGAAGTACCCTTCGGGAAATCCTTGTGCAATGGCGTTGACACTGGTTGAACCATAAAGATCTGCAGAGCCCGATAAGACAGCCCCTTCGCTGATTTTGTTGTAATACTGAAGAACGCGACCCAACTCACCTCTTAACGTGGCCTTTTTACCGGGTTCAAGTGTTAGCGCTTCAGGAATACTATGTTTCTTTTCCATTGCCGCACGAAATAACGCTGCAGTGTTCGGTGCATATTGCCGGGGTTTGCGGTTTCGTTTATTGATCCGGTTTTGCGCCTCTTTGAGTCCCTGAACCAGCATCTCCACTAAAGATTGTTCCTGCTCTAAAAGGCTGCGGACTGCTTTTAACCCTTCCCAATAACATGCTTCCATAACATCAGGTGCCGCGCCACCTTGACAGCGCTGTGCGTCAACTTCACATCGGGGAATCGTAATATTGGTATTGTCGATAATGGGACGAATCGATTCAAAAAAACCGTCGATACAGAGCTTGTGTCCTGCACCATGGGATGCACTGCCCTCGATGCCGTATTGCCACCCTTTGACGGTTCGATACACAATGGCGGTGGGTTGATTGGTATTCAATTGAGATGCTTTTTTCTGTGCTACAAGAACCTGTTGAAAGTCCTTACCGTCCGGAACGTGAACGACGTTCCAGTCATGAAGATAAGCCAATTCCAGCGGATTCCACTGCACATACTCACCCGGGAGTCCATTTTCCGGGCAAACCCGGTTGGAATCAATGGAAGCCTGATTCCAATCAACATGTAAAATGATATTTTTTAAACATGCGGTACTGGCGGCGGCTATGGATTCACTCGATCTACCCGGCGTCAAACCGCCTTCGCCTTCTACGATATGGACCCGAGGTGGGTCATCGCGATAAGCGTCCATGGCACCAAATGCAAGACCTACGGAACTTGCCATACCGACTCCGGAAGCGCCGGTCGATAGGCGCACAAACGGTGTGGTCGGTGTTGGGTGGCCGTCAAGAGGTTTTACACGATATTTTACAAACAAGGGGGTTTTAGTAATGGGATTGCGACGAAATCCCAGCAAATCCTCTAATCTGAGTTGGTACTTTTCTTCTTGAGCCAGCAGCTCCGGAGCAGCGATACGCACGGCCTCATTTCGCAGCGCCCACATAACATAGAGGCCAAGAGCTTTGTGGCCGGCTGCAAAAGAGATAATATCCGCATCCTCTCGAATCGGATCGGTTATATCATAGTCCATCGTGTTGAAAAGAAGCGCACTCATTGTACGTCCCGCCGATATCGATCCGCCGGGATGACCTGAGGTTGGAACATAGTTGAAGCAAAGGGCACATGTCGCGCGGTAGATCTCGTCGAATCTTTCAAACCGGTTCACGGTTTCTGACGAGATCGGGTCTGGTGTTTTTGCAATCTCTTCTTCGATGTTGATGAAAACGCCTCGTCGATTTCCAAACGTAAATGCCATAGCGTGCTCCTTTCAAGCCTGCCCGACGGAGTCGGGACATCATATCATCACCATGAACGTGTTACTTAATCCCCGGTGGAGGGCATGACGGTGATATCTGTTTTTACTTCAGATATACCCGGGAGGTCATTGGCAACTTCTCGAATTCGATCCATTTCATCATGGGTGTAGGTAAATCCTCGGATTTCGACAATCCCTTTTACAGGGACTTCGACATGCACCATTGATACGTTGATATCATTTTCAATAAGAATTGCGTTGACTTTTTTTTGCTGTGACAACCGCTCCATTGCATCCACCGCCGTGATGCTACACGCCTTGATTTCCTCCGAGCGGGCGGCTTCCAATATTATTTTCGATGCTGCATCGCTTCCCATCTTTTCGGTGTTAATGATCAGATCGTATAGAGATGGATCGCTAAGGCGCATATTGAACGTGTAGCGGAAAAAACCGCGCTGTTCATGATCACTCTTCCGAATGAGTTTTTCGGCTGCTTCTCCGCCTAATCCTTGTTGAGTCATCAGATTTTGGATTCGCGCTGCTTCAGATGCGTGCATAAATACATGCAATGCACAGCCAAAATCTCTTAACAGCATCTGACTGCCATGACCCATAATAACCCCTTCACCTCGGCGCGCGACCTCGTAGACAACGGCTTCCATGAATTCCACGTACAACTCGGGCGTTCGACTAAAAATACGATCGATAAACCCTGGCGCTTTTTCATCTAGACTCTTTAGGTCTTCGGATCGAATCCCCATTTTTAACGCTGCTTCTTTAAGTTCAAAGTCATCATATAGTGTTACGTTGAGTGCTTCAGCGACGCGTCGGGCAATTTCGATTTCTCCACATCCTAAGCTTCTTGTAATTGTAACGAGTGGCATTGTTCCATCCTCCGTGAATAAATTAAAAATCGATCGGTTGGTCGGTTTTTTATCCGAGTAAAAGCCGTTAAAAAAATCAAATGTGCGGTCACAGGAATTCTACATATGTGATTCTTTTGACCAAGTCAACAATCGAATGTTTCATTCGTCGGTCATCGAATTTTGCGTCATAAACATTTTTTTCTTGACATTTCAAATCCAATCGTTCTAATTGGTATTACCGGTAAAACATGTCAGGCATATCGTTCGTATGAATACGATTCAATTTTAAAGAATTCATAACCTAACCTGGACAAGCCGGTTGGAGCGAAGCGAAAATCCCGTTTTTACGGGGAACCAAACAGGTCGTTGAATGAACCACAAGGAAACGAAAAACACGAAGAAAAAATTTAAACAAATCTTTGTGGTGAGATAAAATTTTGACAAACAATGCAAGAATTTTCTTTTTGAGGAGGAAATCATGAAACTCTGCTTCAATGCCGGGCCGGAACCACTTGAGGAGTATTTTTCGTTTGCCCATGAAAACGGCTTTCCCTGGATGGAACTGAGCTGTAACAATCCGAAAAATTTTCTCGATAAATTTGATGACAAACGAATCTCCAATATAAAAAAATTAAGGGATCAATATGGACTTCGGTACGGGCTCCATTCAGCCTCTTTTGTCAATTCGGCTGAAATTGAGCCGACCGTTCGAAAAGGGGTTCAACAGCATCTTATCGACTATATAACGCTTGCCCGCAATATAGAGGCCGAATATATCGTGCTTCATTTCGGCTATCATTTCAGTCTGTTTATGGACGAAGTGTTCCGGTGTTTGATCGAAACTTATAAGCCGGTTGTTGAGCTTGCGGAAAAATACGATCTGCCGATCGGTATCGAAAACATGAACCAGGTGCACGAGGAGTGTGAAATTGTTTATCTTGGCGTGACGGTTGACGAGTTCCAGCGGGTTTTTGATGCGATCCCTTCAAAGCACTTTGGGCTGACCCTGGATGTTGCTCACGCCAGCCTACTTCCCGGGGGCTCAAAGTCGTTTATGGATGCCTTTCCCGATAAGATTATCAGTGCCCATATCAGCGACAACGACTTATATCTGGATCGGCATCTACCGGTAGGAGAAGGTAAGATCGATTTTAAGCCTGTTTTCGAACAGCTTATTTCAATCGGGTTTGAAAGTACACTGAATATCGAATTGAAAAAAAATGATGAACGCCTGCTGAGCAAGCAACGGCTGGAGTCGATACTCAAAGACTTGGGTATCGATGTTTGAACTATTGGAATTCCAAAAACTCACACAGATCAGATTTAAGGGCAAAAGTTCCATTATTGCGGAGCAGATCCTCCAAATGATTAGAACCGGGGGATACAAAATCGGCGACAAGCTTCCTTCGGAAAGGGTTATTGCAGAGCAGGCGGGGGTGAGCCGTCCATCGGTTCGCGAGGCCATTAGCGCACTACAAATTAGCGGAATCCTGGAGACAAGACCAGGGGATGGGACCTATGTTTCCAGGTCGCCTGCCACGGATGATTTTAAGAATCGAGCACTTTCCATCTTAGAAGAGAGTGAAAGTCCCTACGAGATTTTGCAGGCCAGACGGGCGATGGAGATCGGGGTTGTGAGATTGGCCATTGAAATCGCACCGGATGAAGATCTTCTCGGAATTAAACTGGCTTGGGATGAAAAATACGAAATGGGGCGAAAAGGTCAATACGAAGCCTATACCAAGTATGGCAAAGACTTCCATTTATCCATTGCGAAAGCGACAAAAAATAAGGTCATCATAAACATAATGGACAGTTTGCTCGATATTACCCACCAACCGCTATGGGTGAATATGCGCAAGGCGTACTATGAGGCGAATCCTTATCGGATCGAACAGATGCTGGAAGTCCACAACGAGATTGTAAAAGCGATTTTAGAACGGGACACAGAAAAGGCCATCCAGACTTTGGAAGCAGATTTCGATAATGTTTTGAAACAATTATATCATCAACACGATTAAAATTAATATTGATGAATTCGTAAAAAGCCGAATTCATCAATATTAATTAGTCATTATTCGATATTCGTTATTCCGGTTATATCGAAAGCTCAAGTTGAGCCATGTCGGTTTTGAAGGTGATCCGATTCGCGGACGTGTGAAACTCGCACATAAGGGAGCGTAACACCGATCAGGGCTTTGAGATAAACAATGTATCATGAAAGATTCAACATGTTGGGCTTATTGCAGCACCGTGATGCTGATCGATGTAACGCTCCCTAATGCACTCAGACAATCACACGCACACGAATCGGATCACCTTCAAAGCCCTATTCCAGTAAACAACTGGAGCTTTGTGGATAACCGCGTTCGTTATTAAATTTTTTCAAGCAGTTACAATCGCCTCCAAAGCACCCAGGGTGTTAAGTGTGGGTGAGGACCAGCCCTTTCAGAGGGAAAGAGCGGTGCGGGGGTGTCGGCAGGGGATGGGTTGACAAGTAAACTTATAACAATCAACAACTTAAAGGAGGTTCTCATGAAACGACGTGTAATAAGTCTAATTATTTTCATAATGGCTGTAGGGCTTATCGTTCAAGTGAACGGTACCGTGAGAGCTGAGGACAAGTATCCCAGCAAGCAGATCAACTGGTACATTCATTCTTCAGCCGGCGGTGGAACCGATATTTTTTCCAGAACAGCCGCCCTTCGGCTTCGCCGAATACTGAAGGCTCCCATCATTATCAGCACCATGAGTGGCGGCTCCGGTTCCAGAATGCTGAACTACATGCTGGAGAAACCGGCCGATGGCTATACCATCTTTTCCATTACTAATTCAGTGCTGGGATCTATGGCCAAGGGGACGACCAAGGCGAGGCGAGGCGACATTACAGGTATTGCCAGAGGGTGCTATGACGCCCAATCTTTCTGTGTTTCCACAAAAGGCCGGTTCAAAACAATTCAGGAACTTGTGGCATTCGGCAAGAAAAATCCCAAGAAGGTAAAATTCGGTGTGGCTCATATGGGCGGGATTGACCATTTGTCGGTTTACGAATTTGCCAAAGCGGCCGGGTTTGAACCGGAGTATGTGCCCTTCAAGGGCGGTGGCGAAATTATCGTCAATCTGATGGGCGGCACGCTTGATGCGGGCGTGTTGAATCCCAGTGAGTTTGCAGGTCAATATGATGCCGGAAATGTCAAACCTGTTGTATTTCTGGTTTCAGAACGCCTGAAGACTTATCCTGATGTTCCCACCGCCAAAGAGAACGGCTGGGATGTGGAGATGGCTACCTGGCGCGGGGTTATTGTAAGATCCGGAACCCCGGCCCCCATCGTTGAAAAACTGCGTGCGGCATTCCAGGAAACCATGAAACATAAAATCTATCAGAATTACCTGGAAGACAATTCCATGGGACCGGAAAGCGTTCTTACCGGCCCTGAATGGGAGGCTTTTCTGGACAAGAAGTGGCCCATGTGGGTTGACGCGATGAATACACTGGGATACACAAAAAAATAAACACCATAGGGGGGCCGTCTGTTTAGGCCCCCTTTTTTTTGTCGGTTAGGAGTTTTCAATGCCAAACAGAGACTTACGCTTAGGCATCATTTTGATGGTCATTTTTGCCATCCTTTACGGCATAAGCTTTACTTTTCAAAGTTCCGAAGCCATGTCGACCCATACGACGGCCGCTTTTTTCCCACAGATTGTGTTAATCCTGCTTATGTTTTTAACCATGCTG
>JAHEHB010000025.1:18239-23759 GCA_024644775.1 Deltaproteobacteria bacterium | reverse complement strand
CCGGGAAAATGCCCGCTGGATCAAAGACACTGACGGGAAGATCGTCTCCTTTCTGGCTTTGAATCGGCCGCATGACCGAATTTACAAATTCCGGTGCCTCCGACCACTGCCGAGGATTCTGGGTTGTGTTTTTCCATGATTCCGGATAGTTAATCTCTTTTAAGTTATCCAGGGTATGATCGACGGCATCGACATTCATCTTTACGATATTTTCGCCTTTTCTGCCGAACATCTTTTTTATGGAATCTTTAAGATAACCCAACGCCTCGTCGATGGGCAGCACATTGGCCAGATAGAAGAACGCCGTTTGCATAATCATATTGATTCTGCCGCCAAGCCCCACACTTTCAGCGATCTTTACGGCATCCACGTTGTAAAATTTCAGGTTTTTTTCTGCGATGATTTTTTGCATTTCCGCAGGAAGTTGTGTTTCCATCTCCGCTGACGTCCACGGGGAATTCAGCACAAAGGTTCCACCGGGTTTGATGCCGTCCAACACGTCGTAAAGATGAACATAGGTTGGGTTATGACAGGCAATATAATCTGCGGTATTGACGAAATAAGTGGATTGAATGGGATTTGGTGAAAACCGAAGATGGCTGAGTGTTAGGCCACCTGATTTTTTCGCATCATAGGCAAAATATCCCTGTGCGAACATATCGGTGTTATCACCGATGATTTTTATTGCGCTCTTGTTTGCGCCCACGGTTCCATCTGCACCCAGACCCCAGAACTTGCACTGTACCGTTCCTTCCGGGCTGGTATCGATGGTATCCCCCATCGACAGCGAGGTATGGGTGACATCATCGATAATTCCCACGGTGAAATGATTTTTCGGTGTATCCGCCTTCATGTTCTCGTATACGGACATGACCATTGCCGGGGTAAAGTCTTTTGAACTGAGACCGTAACGTCCGGCAATAATTTCCGGGTGTTCGCCTTTTTCAAAGAATGCAGTACAAATATCCGTATATAGAGGTTCACCAGGGGCTCCCGGCTCCTTGGTGCGGTCTAGGACAGAGATCTTTTTTACGGTGGCAGGGATAACTTGCATTAAATGTTCAGCAGAAAACGGCCGATACAACCGCACTTTTACCAAGCCGACCCGTTCACCGTCCTTTATCATATGATTGACCGCTTCTTCTATGGTCTCACATCCGGAACCCATGGCCACAGTGATATGTTCCGCTTCGGGATCCCCCACATAGTCAAAGGGACGATAGCTCCGTCCGGTAAGGTCTCCGACTTTTTTCATGTTTTCGATGACAATGCCGGGAATTTTCAAGTACCATGGGTTACAGGCTTCTCTGTTTTGAAAGAAAATATCGGGTGTTTGAGATGTTCCGCGAAGATCGGGATGCTCCGGATTCATGGAACGTGCCCGAAACCTGTCAATCGCCTCGACATTGGTCAGTTTGGCCATATCCTCATAATCGATGACATCGATTTTTTGAATTTCACTCGACGTTCTGAATCCATCAAAAAAATGAAGGAATGGTATACTGGATTCCAGGGCAGCCAGGTGACAGACCAGTGCCAAATCCATAATTTCTTGAACCGAATTGGAGCAGATCATCGCAAAACCGGTCTGGCGGCACGCCATAACATCCGAGTGATCTCCGAAAATAGAAAGGGCGTGTGTTGCAACCGATCGTGCTGAAACATGGAAAACTCCCGGTAACAGCTCTCCGGCAATTTTATACATGTTCGGGATCATCAGCAGAAGACCCTGAGATGCGGTGAACGTGGTTGTCAGTGCCCCGGCGGCGAGCGCACCGTGGACGGAACCAGCAGCGCCGGCTTCAGATTGCAACTGTCGCACATCCATGGTTTGTCCAAAAATATTTTTACGTCCCTGGGCAGACCATTGATCGACAATTTCGCCCATTGAGGTGGATGGGGTGATCGGATATAGTGTGGATACGTCGCTCATGCCGTACGCCACATGGGCAGCTGCCGTGTTTCCATCGACTGTTTGCATCTTTTTTCCCATATTACACTCCTTTTAAAATCTTATAATTTGAGCCAATTTCAAAACGTCCCAGTTTGCCTCCCGCCAACGGTGGGACGTATTCCCCCCGCTCAAAGTCCGGGATTTTCGACTTAACCTTTAACAACCTGGAACCTTTTAAAACAGGCTCATTCGGCTGCCGTATCAGATCTATTCAGATCCAGGCAAATATTCAACAACGTTGATCAAAAGTACTTAGATTAACGTATTCGGAAATTGATGTAAAGAAAAAATTTTAAGGGATAAACCGGTCTTTTATACACATCAGATGGGTGATTTGCAGCTACTGTTGGGTGGCTTTGTGAGAGATGAGATTATCGGTGAGTCCTCCATTATGATGTTCGATGTTCATTTTTTTTCAGTAAACTTTCCACTTTTCCTAAGTCTCCCGGCGTAAAAATAAATTAACGCTTATGGGGCATCGTCCTTTTCGAGATCTTTGATTATGGATAAAAGTTCTTTACTCTTTTTTTCCATATCGAGCGCTTCTTGCCGGCTTTTTTCGTGATCAAAACCAAAAAGATGAAGAATTCCGTGGACCAGTAACTGGACAATCCGTTCTTCCGTTTTGATTCCAGCGGATGCTCCCTCTTTTTTGGCGGTTTCCACCGAGATAACCACATCTCCAAGAAGTTTAGGGGTTATGTTGGAAAAAGCCCCTTCTCGCATGGGAAAAGCGATAACATTCGTCGGGCCTTCACGATTGAGATAATTTCTGTTAAATTCTTCTATCTGGCGATCATCGATAATCAGGATGGAAAGTTCTCCGTCAGGAAAGTCCAAGGCGTCTAAGACGGCCTGTGCCATTTCTTTCATTTTCTTCAGTGATATCGAAATCTTGTTTTGGTTGTTGTCGATCAGGACTGCCATTTTTGCCCCTTCCTTTACCTGCCGCAACTCCTTCCGAATATTCGACACGGTGATGATGAATCCCGTAAAGAATCGTATTGAAGCTCTTTGCAATGCTGTGAAGGTTTTTTAGGGTCAGTTCGCAGTCGTCGAGTTGGCCGTCTGTAAAAATTTTGTTGGTCAGATTTTGAACGAGGCCCCTAATTCGAGAAGGTGTTGGGTTTTCCAAGGTCCTGGAGGCTGCTTCAACCACATCCGCCAGCATCACAAGGCCGGCTTCCCGCGTTTGGGGCCTGGGTCCGGGATATCTGAAATTATCGATATTGACGGCGGCCTCCCCTTTCTGCTGTTTAGCCTTTTCATAAAAGTACCGGATGAGACTGGTTCCATGGTGTTGCCGGATGGTGTCGATAATAACTTGCCCCAATTTGTTCTCCCTGGCGATTTCCACCCCCTCTTTGATGTGGGATATCAGAATCAAACTCGACATGGAGGGGGCAAGCTTATCATGTTTATTTTTTTCGTTGGGTTGATTTTCTATGAAGTAAAGTGGTTTCCGGCTTTTCCCAATGTCGTGATAATACCCGCACACTTTTGCAAGCAAAGAATTGGCGCCGATCTCAGTGGCAGCGGCCTCTACCAAAGAACCGACGATAACGGAATGATGATAGGTCCCGGGCGCTTCGATCATCAGTTTGCGAAGAATCGGTCGATCCAGGTTCGCCAACTCCAAAAGTGTAATATCGGTTGTGTATCCGAAGGCGATTTCCAACAGCGGGGCAATTCCTGCGGTAATGATTCCGGCGCCAACCCCCCCCAAGAAACCGAACGCGATATTCCACAAAAGCTTAATACCGGCGAATTCCGCCTGGTATACGCCGATCGCCGTCGCAAGGATCATATTCAGGATTCCCAATTTCAGCCCGGCCTTGATAAAGACCTTTCTTTCCCTGCAAATTTGGACCCAATAGGCAGCCATTGAGCCACCAATGAAAAAATAGATGAAAATCTCAAATTTATTTTGAAAAATCAGTGTGGTACAGGCTGCGGCCACGAGGGCAAAGGGAATCGCAAACCGAAGCCCCAGGAATAAACAGATGGTCATCGCGCCTAATGCAAGGGGTATACCGTATGCGACGGATGAAGCAGGTATTAAAAACGGCGTTTGCTGGGTCATGGATTCAGACAAGGCGGATAGAAATTTCGCGAGTATGATTACGGTGATCAATACTGTGGTGATAAACAACAGATGTTTGTTGTGATGGGTGGCTGATTGGCGCTTTGGATCCGTATACAGGATATACGTTGTCATCAACAGACATAGAATGATCATCGCAGCCCCCACACTGCTTACCAGCAGTTGTTCTTTATTGGTTTGGCCCTGCAGTATTTTCAGCTTCAGCAGTTGTTCCTCGGTCACCCGCTCCCCTTCCCGAAGCATCATTTCACCGGCTTTTATCTGATACAGTGTTGGGGTGATTTCTGCGGCTGCTTTCTTTTTTCGCTCTTCGGTTTCGTTCTTGTTCAGTGTTATATTCGGTTGTATGAGTTTTTGGCAAAAATCGACAACCAATCCGCGTATGCTGGCGTTGGCATCGGCTAACAGGGGATCACCGATGATTCGAACCATGGCTTTTGCCTGATCTAAGCCGTAAAATCGTTTCAGTCCATGAACCTCTGATTCCGTTTTCTTCCCGACCGTTCGTAAAACAATTCCCTTGTTGGTCTCGCGTAAAAGAATTTCTTTATTTGCGACCACACCATTGTTCAAAATTTTATGGAGTATCCGGTTGATGGGATCCGATATTTCCTTTGAAAAGCCTTCTTTTATAAGGAGTGCATAGGCCCCCCTGCCGACTTTAATGCCAAGCTGCTCTTCAAAACTGACCTTTTTTTCCCAAAACTGTTTCTCAACAGCGGCGTTTGCTTTTGCTGTGTCGTCTTGGCTCGCTTCCAATTCCTTGGATATTGAGTTATCTTTTAGTGTTTCACTCGATACTGCGAATTTTCTAAGCTCAGAAAAAATATTTGTAATCCGACGTGTTAGTTTCGATGAGAGTGCCGCATCATGGTCGTACACCGTTAAAATATTTTCCGCGGCACGTTTACGGCTTTCTTCCGTTGCCTCTTTATCTTCCACCAAAAGATCTTTTGGGGCTTTAATATTTCTTTCAGCAACATCTCCCAGCTGGTAGGTCGGTTCCGTAACGACAAGATTCGGAGAAAGAACCAGCGTAAATAGGACCGTTACCAGCGTCAAAAGGCCCCATTTCACATAACTGCTGTTATCAAGGAAGCTACGAACCGGTTCTTTATTTTTTCCGTTTTTCATCTCTGATTATTGTTTTTGACCTTCTCAAGCTCTTCGTATGCTTTGATAATATCTTGAACAAGCTTGTGGCGAACCACATCCCGTTTAGAGAAAAAGACGATCTTTATTCCGTTGATGTCTCTTAATATGTTTTTTGCCTCGATTAGCCCGGACGGCCGGTCAACCGGCAGATCGATTTGTGTAATATCGCCGGTAATGACCGCTTTGGAATTGAATCCGATTCGAGTCAGAAACATCTTCATTTGTTCAGATGTCGTATTTTGAGCTTCATCTAAAATGACAAAAGAATCATTTAATGTTCGTCCGCGCATAAAAGCCAAAGGTGCAA
>JAHEHB010000025.1:0-18229 GCA_024644775.1 Deltaproteobacteria bacterium | reverse complement strand
CTGCTGCAGTAGATTGGTTACCTTTTCAAATCGCATCATGTCGTGCAGGGCGTCATAGAGCGGCCGCAGATAAGGATCGATTTTCTCCGCCAAATCCCCCGGCAGAAACCCCAGGGCTTCACCCGCTTCGACTGCAGGGCGTGTTAGAATAATCCGACTAACGAGTTTGTTGGATAGCGCTGCCACCGCCATGGCCATTGCCAGGTAGGTTTTCCCGGTTCCGGCCGGCCCGATGCCAAACACAATATCGTTTTTTCGAATGGCGTCGATATAGTCTTTTTGGGCTTTGCTTTTGGGGGTTATGGCGTGTTTTTTTGATGTTATATATACGGTATCTAGAAATAGCTCCTTCAGTTTGATGCGGTCGTCACTGCTCAGAACGCGGACGGCATAATCGATATCTGTTTCAAAAACCGGATATCCGCTTTTTAACAGATCATAGAGTTGCTGTAGCGTGTTTTCTGCAAGTTTCGTTAATATGGGGTCGCCCTTAATATTGATCGTGTTGCCCCGTGCATGGATGCGAACGTCGACAGCAGTCGAGATCCTTTGGAGATGGCTGTTGTGCTCACCGAAAAGTTGCCGTGCGAGCTCAATATCCGGGAAGGTCAGGTGGATTTGCGTATCTTCCGGATCGTTACCCGTATTACTGAGGGGTTTCATGATTGCCATGATATGTGAACTATAGAAACGATCGGCGCGATCTCCGATCGTGCTTTCGATCTTCTCCCTTTTAAGTTCGCCATTGCGAATTTAAATTGCCCTGTTCTCTAACACAAGTCAAGGATCGATTGCAAACAACAATTTCTGAGAAGGTCAGGGTGCCGGAAAAACACCTTGACTCCCCCATAGGGCTCTGTTACTTTTGCCTCAATTCCGCCTGAAGCAGGACAGCTCCCCCGGCCCCTGCCTGTCCGGCAGGTGTCCCTCAAGGAAATGGGCAGAGTGGAGACGTTAACCAGTAGAATAAAACAAAAGATTTAAAATCGCAATAACGTGTTTTTCTATGAATGTAATGAATCCCCTTGACATCGGAATTGTGGTCATTGTGGGGTATTGCCTGACAAGAGGATTTTTTAGAGGGTTTGTCAAAGAGGCCTTCTCCATCATCGGTATTCTCGGTGGTTTTCATGGTGCCTGCAACTATTATTTGGAATTGACAAAACTCTTATCCAGATGGATTTCCCATACGCCTTACCTTCACATTTTGAGTTTTTTGTTAATTTTTGTCGGCGTATTTATTCTCATCAGTTTGCTGGGAGTTGCCATCAAATATCTTTTGGATATTGTTTTTCTGGGTTGGATCGATCGCCTATTTGGCGTTGTGATTGGTTCGTTTAAAGGATTTCTGATCGTATCCATTCTTTTGCTGGGGGTTACGATCCTCGTGCCTGGATCGGCGTCGCTGATGAAAAAGTCATATCTGTCTCCCAAATTCACCATGGCGGCAAAAAAGATGACCCAACTGGTTCCCGGTGGTGTGAAACGCGAAGTGACCCATCGAATTGAAGAATTTAAAAGAGCGTGGAAAGTAAACATAAACAAACAAACCGTCAACTCTCCAACATCCGTGCCTTAATCCGCCTCATCGAAACATTGCGGGGAGAGGGTGGATGTCCTTGGGACAAACAGCAGACGTCCCGTAGCATGTCGATTTATCTGATGGAGGAGATGTACGAACTCATCGATGCGATTGAATCGGGGCGGTCCGAACATGTGTGTGAGGAACTCGGAGATGTTTTGTTTCATATTTGTTTTATTGCCGGGATTTACGAAGAAAGCGGTCAGTTCGATATTGATGAAATTGCGCGCCGAATTACAGACAAGATGATACGCCGTCATCCCCATGTTTTTGATGGCAGCGCTGTTGATGATATGGAAGATATCAAGTTACAATGGCACAAGATAAAAAAAGAAGAGAATAAAAATGTTCCACTGAAATCGCAACCTCGATCGGTGCTTGATTCGGTACCCCAAAGAATGCCCTCGTTGCTGCGGGCTTACGGAATCTCCGAAAGGGCTGCAAAGGCAGGATTTGATTGGGATGATATCGGGGAGGTTCTAAAAAAAGTGGATGAGGAGCTCTCAGAATTAAGGTCTGCCATCGCAGACAATCATCTTGAAAAGATCGTCTTAGAAATTGGTGATGTTTTTTTTACATTGGTAAATGTTGCTCGATTCGCGCAAATCCATCCAGAAACCGCACTATCGGAATCGACACGGAAATTTGAAAAACGATTTCGGGAAATGGAACATGCCGTTTCGGAAAAAGGAAAAGACATTGAATCGATACCGCACGATGAAAAGATACAATTTTGGCAAGCCGCCAAGATGAAAATCCCGTATTGACAGATGATCGCAATTATCGACTATAATGCCGGCAACCTGACGAGTGTGGCGCGGGCACTTACACACATCGGATCTCGCTCCGTTGTTACGTGCGATATACACGAATTGGAACGTTCGGACCGGATTATTTTTCCCGGCGTGGGCGCTGCCGGATCTGCCATGGATAGCCTAAAACATCGACAACTACATACCGCGATTTGGGATGCGTTCAAACGCGGAAAACCGATTCTCGGTATATGTCTCGGTACCCAAATCATTATGAACTACAGTGAAGAAAATAACACGCCGTGTATCGGTATTATCGAGGGGTCTACGCGCGCTTTTCCCTCCGGTTTGACAGGGGGTGATGGAAGCGCTTTAAAAATACCGCACATGGGGTGGAATCGGGTCGAACTTCGTAAACACCACCCGATTTTGACGGACGTTCGGGATTCCGATGAATTCTATTTTGTACATGGATTTTACCCGGAACCCAAAAGCGAGGCGAATATCCTCGGGGTTACAGACTATGGGATTCCTTTCGCATCTGTTCTCGGCTATAAGAATATTGTCGCCACGCAGTTTCATCTCGAAAAAAGCGGACGCCCCGGTCTGAAGATATTGGAAAATTTTGGTAGATGGGAGCCATGTTAAGTAAGCGAATTATCCCCTGCCTCGACGTTCGGGAGGGAAAGACAACAAAGGGAATTAAATTCAAAAACAACGTGGATATCGGGGATCCTGTAGAAATGGCCAAATATTACTACGAAGCCGGCGCAGATGAGATTGTATTTTATGATATTACGGCTTCCCACGAGAAACGGGGTATCATGATAGAGGTGGTGAGGCGGGTGGCCGAAACGATTTTTATTCCCTTTTCAGTGGGCGGTGGCATTCGAACCGTGGAGGATATGCGAAATGTGTTGTTGGCCGGAGCAGAAAAGGTGAGTGTGAATACTGCTGCTGTCAAAGATCCCGAAATCATCGCAGCGGGTGCGAACGCTTTCGGCAGTCAATGCATCGTTCTTGGAATGGATGTTAAGTATTCGGGAATAAAAGACAATATCCCTTCCGGCTATGAAATTGTCATTAATGGGGGAAGAACCTATATGGGGATTGATGCGGTTGAATGGGCAACCCGGGCCGAACGGCTTGGAGCCGGTGAGATTTGTCTAAATTCCATTGATGCCGACGGTACTCAGAAAGGCTATGAGTTGACCCTGACATCGCTTATTTCCGATACCGTCGGTATCCCTGTAATCGCCTCGGGTGGCGCCGGAAAACCCGAACACCTGCAAGCAGTACTCACCAAAGGCAAAGCGGATGCAGCTCTGATCGCCTCAATGGTCCATTATGGCACCTATACCATCTCCGAGATAAAAATGTACCTCAATTCCTACAGTGTCAAAGTCAGACAAAACTGGTAAGAGAGTGTTTTGTATTCTATCAATTGTAATCGCCGCGATAAAATTTAACATATTCCACATTCGCGGTAACCGCGGTTTCTTCTGCCAGCCTCTTTAACGCAGGGGACGTCTGACCGGTCGCCTCCAGGAGCTGTGATGCATTTTTTTGCACGGATACGATTAACGGTTCGATATCTTTTAGTGTTTTATTCGTATCTTCCATAATCTTCGCATAATCGTCTAAAAGATTCAGGAGATCGTTGATTTTGTTTACAATTTTTGTTGAACCCGTTTCGATTGTTTGAAACGTCGTCGCCTGGATCTCGCCAAGATTCGTCGTTTCGACCGGTGTTGGGCCCTTTCCCTGGTTATTTGCCTGAACCTCATTCAGTTTTTGCTGAAATTCATTGCTTTTTGATGGCTGGGGCTTTTGAGACCCGGTCACCAATGGGCTGTTTGTGATGTCTACAATTTTTGTCATTTTGCACCTCCGTTGATCATCAATATTAGGATATGCAAAAAAAAGGCCAGCAGTGATGCCGGCCAGAATAATATTTTTTATATAATGATTACAGATCGTTATTTTATGAGTTTAATGGCGCTATGGCGATATCCTCCAACGACTGTAGGAAAAATCTTCCTTATGCATTATGCAAAATCGTTTAAATAGGCGCCAATCATCTTTTCGGCAACCTTTTCAACATCTACCTCGTATATTCCTTGAGCCACTTTTTGTTTGATTGGATCAACGTTTTCTGAACGGATATCCGGTGCGGAAGCGACGGCTTCTTTGGCAAGTTTCATATCTTGAGACGCTTTGGACAGACTCACTTTATCTTTTTTGGAGACGTCCCCGCTCTGCTCGGTGGGTTGGCCCTCAACGCGTCGCGTTTCGCTAGGTCCGGTAACGTATACATTATGGTCGTATTTGTTTGTGATGTTAATAATATCACCCATATTTTCCTCCGGGTTACGATTCCATGTTTTTATCCACTTCCTCTTGAGCGATCTGTTTTAACCGTGCTGTCAGAAAACTTGAACCGTTCACAGGAAGTGTATTGGTTGTTTTGTTGTTGTTGTCATCAATGGTGTTGTAAACAAAATCCGTTTCATTTTTTCCATTGAATTCAACTTTTTGACCGAGTTCATCTTGAAACTGATTGACGATATTGTGTTCAACCCTATCCTGTGGTCCAAATCGGGTAATTTTATCGACAATATCGGCAGCAACTTTATCGATGACCACCTTGCGTTTACCCTCAGAAGATAAATTGATGTTATCAACCGATGGTATTGCGCCCAGGCGTTTTTGACGTTCTAATATTCTACTTTGGCTAACCTGCCTGCTGTAGACCTTTAAAACGTTGTGTATTTGATAACTCGGTACGTGCATTCGCCTAATCCCTCAAATATTTCATCGACAGGTTAGTGCGAAAACTTGAGTAAAAATGTAAACCCGATTATTGTCGATACCTGTGCTTTTATTAAAAAACAATCGAAATGTCAAGAAAAATACTAGTCGTCGAAATCCCCCGCAGGCCCTTTGTCGGTTTCAAGTGATGCCGCCTTTTCAGAAATTTTTTCAGGCGTCCATTCAGCAGAATTTTCGAGCCGGGTTGATTTTGGACCTGGGTCGTAAGTGTTGGCTTCATGGATGGCCTCGATCACAAGCGGTGCGGTGTCAGCGGCGTTAAACACCTGGGTCAGCATATTATACGTAAAGTCTTCAACCCTTTTGGCCATTCTATCGCGGATATTCTTTGGTTGTGCGTTGATCTTGTTCTCAAAAGGAAGGTTTAGTTTCTTATAGTCCCCCCCCTTGAGGCCTTTTGACTCTGCGTAGGCCACGATTTCAGACCATAGATTCTCTGTGATACCTTCTTCTTTTAACTTAATAAAGCTTCCGGCATCATCCAGAATGGCGTTTCCATAGTCGTTGACCTGAAGACCCCAAGAAATCATTTGAAGAGCGGTCGCCACGTTTGCTTTCGTGGTTCGCGTTTTTAAAGCGATCTGCCGGAGCCGTTCCGAGCTGTTACCGGAGGTACCATGTTGCGCCCCGGACACGTGATATTTCTCAAGCGCCGAATGGATCTCCGCCGTAAGATCCACCTGTATTCCTTGCCCGCTTTCCTCTATGCCGTGTGTGGTTCCATTGTTGAGAGCGATCCAATCCGGAAAGATACCATGAGCGTTAAGTCCTTGAATTTGAAAAAGCGCTTCCTCCTTTGTGGATAGTCCCAATTTCCCTTTTATTTCACCCACCTCGGTTTCAAGACTTGCCCAGGCAGGCACCAGGGGATACAGCTCGATGTTGGTAAGAAGGTTTTTGTCATCCGGTAAATGGGAGGCATCCATGGCAATGGAGGTGATACCGGCCTCAAAAAGTGTGGGGATCTCAATTTTTGCCGCCTGAATGTCCGCTTCATTCTTTAACCCATAATGGTCGGCATGGATCGCCACAGGAATTGTAATGTTCATTTCATTACAAAAAGAATCCACGCATCTGGCCATATTCCAATAGTTGACCGCACAATAGGCATTGCGACCGCCCTCAGATTTGGCTATCTCAATAATGATTGCTGAATTTGCCCGTTGAGCGGCTATCAGGGCGCCACGAATAACAGACATGCTTCGGCCGTTTGCAGCCATGACAATCGCGTTTCCCTTTTTGAGCATCGCCCGATCGATATATTTCCCACTAACTATCAATGCCTTAGAATTGGGAAAGAGTGAGGCAATGTTCGGGGGGCGGCCTACTTTAATCGCATTCTTGAATTCCGGTGAATACGTTCGTGGCATGATCGTACCTCCTTTTGCAGATGGTTTGTGGACTTTACCTGGGAATACTCCTAAATTTCAACTAAACAATATTCAGATAAATTATAAAGCTTTCGTATCCGGTAACTGAGGGAATCCGGAAGGTATCGCCCCCAGATTTTGATTGGGATATCAGGAATCCGTACCGCTGGACTCAATCCCACCGCCAACAGGTACTCGATGATATATTCAACGTTGGTCGGCAAGTTGCCGAAGTAAGCCTGCTGTTGTCGTTGTTCAAAAATCCGGGTTTCATGCATGGATCGACCGATTTCCGACTCGATGAGCTCCTCATAAGTTGTAAAGATGAGATCGATCTGAAGCGTGTCGGTTCCCGTATCCATAAATTGCGTAAAATCTTCTCGAATGCCTTTTTTTGGAAGACCACGGCTTCTATAATCGACATCTTTCGATCGTTTCTTGAACCTTTTGACGATGTAATCCATATCGGCTTTCAGTTCGATTACATAGTGTACGGCATTGTATCGGCCTTTGTGCCGTTTTTTTTCTAGGATTTGTGCCCCTGGATATGCGGTGATAGCCGTCTCAAGCGTATTCTCTTCAATACCGGTGTTGATGACTTTAATACCGAGAACATCCTTTATCGCCATGTTATGAACGGGAAGGGTAATGCCCTGGTGCTTGATCCGTTGCATCACTTGCGCTTCAGCGACCATTCGAAGTTCGGAGGGAATGTGCGCTTTCGAATGGTTGTCGGCTCCTGAACTTTGCTTTGCAATGTTCCTTCCAAGTTGTTGGACTTGGTCATAGAGATAAATGGAGGCGTATCGGCTGGCTTTTTCCGCAATTCGCTTGACACGCTTAAAACGGCCAATGCCGATGATTGAATTGGCGTTCGTATGGAAGATATACCCTGTAAAAGGGGAATCGACATAGAAAAATTCAGACATTTTCCTGTATCTATCGATCAATGTTTGTACGCGGTCCGAGTTGCTGACATTGGAGGTGCATATCGTATCTTTGAGGTCTTTTTTATCGGAAAGTTTTTTTCTGTGAATAGGTTCTTCCGTAAGCTGTCCAACAAGGGTATCCGTAAATGCAAGCAGCATTTCCCATGCTGCAAAACTGTCATAAGTAATGATTTTGGTAATCAGCAGCGGATCATCTGTTTCCAGTTTATCGGACAGCCAACGATTGGTTATTTCGAAAAGCTTTTCCCTATGCAAAAACGCGGTTAGATACATATCCTTTTATTTTAAGAGAATGCTTTCCTTTCCTTTCTTGTCTTTTATCAAATTATTCTCCATAAGCTGAAGATCGTTTTTTTTCTGTTCAAAGGCCTTAAATTTTTCCTGCCATTCGGCTTCCTGAACTTTAAGCGCCTTTAGTTTCCCCCTTGCTACCGACTTCCGCCGCCTCGTGTTATATCGTATTTGCCAGTTTTTGGTATCGATATCGATTTGTGCTTTTTCCTCCATCAAGGTCTTATATTCGTCTTCTAATTCTTTTTTCTTTTGCTCGATTTGTTTTTTTACTTCTGTCTGGTTTATCTTTGCCTCAGCCTGATTCGTTTTCGCGGGATTAGACTGGGATTTTTTCTTTATGGGTTTTGTTTTCGGGGGTGTTGTTAGTTTCGCCGGCGGGCTGCTTTGAATTTCATCGATTTTTTCAACATGGTCTCTTTGATCTTTGGGTACTTTCATAAGGTCGTTTGTGACATGTATCACGCCGTCTTTATCGGTGTACTTATAAATTTGGGCAGCGACCGGGGCGGAAAGAAATAACAAATAAATCGTCACTAACATAATGTATCGGGTCATGGTGAACACCTCTGTTGTTTTGTCTCAGATGTTTAAATGTTGTAAGTTGCAGAGGATATTATAAAAATGGAATTGAGGTGGTGTCAAGCCGGAACATTTTTTTTAAAACAAGTATTTGACAATATTAAAAATTCGTGTAGATTAATAAAGTTTATTAAAAATCGAAAACATGGTCTTCAAGGCCAGTCGAAGATCCCGTCTTACGGGGGTCAGAGATGATCAGCTCTGCCATAGATCAAATCTGTTCATGGTTTCAGGTGTCGGGTGTCAGTAAATATCGAATCCTGAAGCATGACCACCAATTTGGTAGAAACTGAAGACCGAACCCAGTGAAAGATTGTCCATTTCATTAGCGACTGCGACACAGCGGGTCGAAGTCGGTTGCTGACACCCGAAACCTGAAACCTTATCACTGCTGGTAAACGTTACCATGCATATCGCCCCTCCGGGGGACCCGGATCTTTATTCTAACAATCAGGTCTGAGTAGAATGTGATATGAAACGATGTCTTCAAATTATCATTTTGATCACACTTAACTTTTTCTACCACTGCGCGCCTAGACCGGTGGAAACGCCTCCGGTGTGGCTGGATCAAGGCCAGAGAATGTTTGAGTCTGCAGAGCAATATTTTCAAAACAAAGATTATCCAAAAGCTGTGGAGACTCTCTTAACATTTCTTCAAAAATATCCGGGGCATCAACTGGCACCCGCGGCGTTTCTGAAAATTGGAGATATCTATTCGTTTTTAGGTGAGACAGAAAAAGCCAGGGGTGCCTATAATCGTTTAATTTCCCAATATCCGCAAAGCCCTTTTATTCCGAACGCACAGCTTGGGATACTTGAAACACGCTTCAAGGAAGGTGCGTACCCTGAAATCATTCGCCAGGCTGCCGGCATTCCAGAAGATATGCTTTCACGGCTGGATGCCGTGCGATTTTTTGTTCTTTTGGGAGACTCCCATAAAGCCATCGGCGCTTTTGAGGATGCCGTGTATCATTACGCCAAGGCATTTGACAAAGCAGCGGTTCAGGAAAAAGAGACGATTGCCGCCAAAATACAGGAAACGATTCCGGAACTGAAGGCGGATGAAATTGCGACCGTTTTGGGGCGACTGGGGGATACAGCGTCCAGCGGCTATCTGCTGTATCAGTTAGGCTTGCTCAGAGCCAAACAACAGCAATATGATGAAGCCATAAAATTTTTAGAACAGCTGGTCGAAACGTTTCCAGAGCATGAATATGCGACACAGGCCGAGATTCTTAAGGATGAATTCAAAGAAATATCTCTCTATTGGTCAAAGAAAAGGCCCGTGTATCGCCATTACGCCATCGGTTGCCTATTGCCGCTTAGCGGCCCCTATACCGAGTTCGGCACGCGAGCGTTGAAGGGGATCGAACTGGCGCTTAACCAATTCAGTGCCAATGAAATGAACCCCTCCGTCGAAATTATAATAAAAGACACTGGTTCAGACCCGGATCGCACGCTTCGGGCGGTGGAAGAACTGGGAGAAGAAAATGTCGCAGCGATTATCGGCCCCATTGCCACCGCGGTTGCCGCCGCCTTTGAAGCTCAGGACAGGGGAATTCCCATCATCACGTTAACTCAGAAAGATAATATCACCGTTGTCGGAGACTATGTTTTTCGAAATTTTCTTACCCCTCGAATGCAGGTTGAAATCATCGTTTCCTACGCTGTCAACAAATTGGGGCTGAATCGATTCGCTGTCCTATATCCAGAAGAACCCTATGGAAAAACCTATATGAATCTATTCTGGGATGAAATTTTGCTCTATGGGGGAAAGGTCATGGGTATCGAGGCCTATGATCCAGCTCAGACAGATTTTGCAGATCCGATCCGAAAGCTTGTCGGTCTCTATTATGAAATTCCAAAGGATTTGAAAGAAAAATCGGAAGTTTTCCAAGAGAAACAAAATCCAGAGGAGGAACCGGAACCGATTATAGATTTTCATGCCGTCTTTATCCCCGACGCCCCCCAAAAAGCAGGGCTTGTCATCCCACAGCTTGCCTATTATGATGTCGTGGATGTCTATCTCATGGGAACCAATCTTTGGCATTCTGATAAGCTCGTAAAAATGGCCGGACAACACATGCAGGGCGCCATTATGGCGGATGGATTTTACCCGGAAAGCCGTTCCGGCACCGTGCGGCGTTTCACCCAAGCGTTTCAAGATACGTATCGCCAGCAACCGGGGTTTGTCGAAGCCATTGCCTATGATACCGCTATGATCCTGTTTGATATGGTCAGTCGTCCGGAAATCGGATCGAGACGTATGATTAAGGATGCCCTTTTAAATCTCAAAGACTTTTCGGGTATAACCGGCCAGACGTCCTTTACTGAAGATGGTGATTGTAAAAAGCGTCTTTATCTGCTTCGCGTCAAGGGAGATCGATTTGTCGAAGTGGAACACTGATTTACTAATCCGGTTAATTCTGATGATGTCCATTCGAATTTGCTCAGATTCGTAATCGGATTCGTAATATGAATCTCTCCTATGCAACCTATAAGGCCATCACCTCGGGTCTGTTTGTGACCCTGTTTCCGCCTTTTTGGGCCTATTCACGGATATCAGGCAATTATCACGGCAGCATCCGTCAAAAAGCGGGGTATTACCCTGAAGAACTCGTTCGAACCATTTCAGGTTATCCGCGCATATGGATTCATGCAGTGTCGGTGGGAGAGGTCAGCGCCGCGGTTCCGATTATTCAATCCATCGCAACCCTCATGCCCGGCTGCGCTATCATCTTGTCCACCGGAACCGAACACGGCCAGGCGTTTGCAATATCGAAAATAGGTTCTGCGGCCCTTTGTGTTTATGCCCCGTTTGACTTTTTTCTTTCCACCCGACGGGCCTTACAAACCTTTGCCCCCGATATCCTCGTATGCGTCGAAACGGAAATATGGCCAAACTGGTTGATGGAAGCGCATCGATCGGGTATCAAAACCGCGCTCGTTAATGGCAGAATCTCGGTGCGTTCCATTGGACGGTATCGAAAAATTCGGCCTTTGATGCAGATCACCTTGCGGCATATTGGGGTGTTCAGCATGATTGGTGAAGCCGATGCCGAGCGAATCCATCAGATCGGTGCGCCATCAAGCCGAATTGTGATAAATGGCAACGCAAAATACGATCTTTTGCTCCATGAAGCCGATGAACGCACTAAAACCGCCATGATGAAGCGCTATCGTTTGAATGGTGATCATCCGGTGTTCGTTGCGGGAAGCACGCGGGGTGAAGAAGCCGCCATCATTTTGGATGTGTATGAAAAGATCGTTCGATCCATTCCGACCACTGTTTTAGTTATTGCCCCCAGGCACGTGAAACGAGTGCGCCAAATTGCGGCTCAAGTCAAAGCTCGGGGGCTTTCAAGTCAGCTTAGAACGCAACTTGATGGAAAAGACACCGTCCGCTCCGCTCCAATAATCATCGTCGATACCATCGGAGAACTACAGGCGACTTACAGCATTGCGTCTGTTGTATTTTGCGGCGGTAGTCTCGTACCGCGAGGTGGACAAAATGTCTTGGAAGCAGCCGTTTGGGCAAAACCTGTATTGTACGGTCCCTCTATGGAAGATTTCTTAGATGCAAAACAGTTGCTGGATGAGACAGGCGGGGGAATTCAGATAGGGGATGGCAGAGAATTGGCAGAAAAGGTACTGTTCTATCTCAATCATCCCCAGCAGGCTGAATTCGTCGGAAAACGTGCTCAAAAAGCCGTATATTCACACAAAGGGGCTGCACAGAAACATGCCAGAGTGATTCAACGGGTGTTGGAAGATGGGTAACGTAGTTCAAGGTTCAAGGTTACAACTGTTGAACGCTGCTCATAGTATCGATCAAGATCTGGAATACTCGGCATAATCCATATTGACAAATCGATTTTTCTAACCCAAGTTTAGTATGAAATGGAAAAAACTAAACCTGGTTATCTAAAAAGCCCAAGTACGAAGGATTTCACTTCCCTCCCCCGGCGGGAGGGATTGAGGGAGGGGGATAAAATCGATAGCATTCCTTCAACCAACTTGGTCTTTCTGGATAACCGTAAAACTAAATTATATCAAACCTCTGTAAAACAGGCCACAGTAAAACAAAATAGATTGATACGTCGAGGCCACATTCTTTTTGCCGTTGCAATTCTTGTATTGTTTTTTCAGCCATTCATTTTGGGAGCTGCTGAAAAGGAAAATAAGGAAACCGAGCGCCAAAAGCTGTTGAAGAGAACTGCCAATAGAAGTCTCGCGCAGCTAAAGCATGCCGTAAAATCTGAAGGGTTTTTTAATGCTCGTGCCGCCCTGAACATTTGGCGAAGCACCGCCATGGATGCCGGCACGTTTGATGAAGAACAATATAATACATTCAAAAAACAAATTTACCAAAAGTCGATCAATAGTAATCTCCAGTGGTTTGAGCTTTTTATAAATCAAAAGAATTATCGTGACGCCAGAATTTGTCTCGAGCTTTGGCGCGTGCATGCAACAGAGATGGGTGTTTTCGAGGAAGAACAGTATAACAAACTGAAACAAAGGCTGTCAAACGCAATTAAAGATTGATAATCATTCTTTTCTTCTAACAAATGGGCAATATATTTTGGTGGATAAAGCAGATTCTGCTGATTCTTGTGGGGTGTGGTTTCCTGCTGTTCGGCGTACAGATCCTTATTTCAGCGTACTCACTGAAAGATCCTGCCTCCTTTATCCTTACGTTTTTTGCTTCTAACCTCATCATTCTAATCAGCGGTGTGCTTGTGCTCGGTTTTATCAACCGAATTCGTCTGGTTCTTCGAAACTCCAAAAAGCACTCCCAGCGGTGATGCTACCGTATGGGGTGGTTTCTTTTTTTCTTCATGGCAACCATTAATAAGCATCCGGCGAGAAAACCACCGATATGGGCAAACCAAGCAATACCGACCTCTGATTGTGCATTGATACCACCAAAGATTTGCAGCAACATCCAAACGCCCAAGAGCGCTAAGGCAGGCACTTTTACGATTCGAACAAAGATAATAAATATAAGCAACACCCTGACGCGTGCCTTGGGGTAATGTAACATATATGCGCCGAGTACGCCGGCAATGGCGCCGCTGGCACCCACCGTGGGTATCTTTGAATTGACATTGAAAACACCATGTATCAGTGTTGCGGCAATACCGCAAACCAGATAAAAAAACAGATATCGTCGATGTCCAAGCGTATCTTCGATATTGTCTCCGAAGATCCACAGGTATAACATATTGCCGAGCAGATGGAGCCACCCGGCATGCATAAACATGGCCGTAAAAATGGAAAGGGGTATGCCGATCCCGTTTTTTGGGCCAAAATCGACAAAATGGAAAAACTGATACGGAACGAATCCAAAGCGGTAAAACAACATCTGTACATCGCCAGGGGTATAAAAGTGTTGATAAACAAACACGGCAATATTGGATAGAATCAAACCGATATTTATAATCGGAATGCTTCGGGACGGATTTTCATCTCTAAGGGGAATCATTTATTATAACGGATACGAGCCTAATTGCAGATTATGGAATTTACACCTGGTGGTTCAATGATGGGGCATATCTGAATTTGTCCTATTCTTCAATCATCGATTCAGTTTTGAAAATTGCAGCATACTATTGACATCTTAAATCGATCACGGTAAATCCTTCCCCTTGCGGGAGGGCTTGAGGCCTCATAGCCTCCCAGCCTTATAGCCTCCTGGCTTCTCTCCCAGGCGGGAGGGATTGAGGGAGGGGGGAGAAAATCGGTCTTACGTTTGTTATAGAACCGAAAAAAATATACCATGTACGAAGTGAAAAATCAAAAATGATGATTGTGGATAGACGACCCATTACCGGCGTTTACCACCAGGAGTAATAATCATGATCCGTGTGGAAAATCTCACCAAATACTACGGAACCTTTTGTGCCGTTGACCAGATTCACCTGAATATTAAAAAAGGTGAAATTCTCGGCTTGTTAGGGCCGAACGGTGCCGGCAAGACCACGACCTTGCGGATGCTCACCGGGTATTTTTTACCGACATCGGGTGATATTTGGGTAAAGGATTATTCTGTTTACGAGGATTTGTTAAAAATCAAAAAACTGATGGGGTATCTTCCGGAATCCGCACCACTATATCACGGGATGTTGGTCTATGATTATCTGGAATATGTCGCAAATATCAGAGAATTGGATAAAGACCAAAAAATTTCCAGAATTCGACAGCTTGTCGACATTTGTGGCTTAAACGATATCATGCACAGTCCCATCGGCGAACTTTCAAAAGGGTTGAAACAACGGGTCGGTTTGGCTCACGCCATGATGAATGACCCGGAAATACTCGTGTTGGATGAGCCGACCTCAGGATTGGATCCTAATCAAATCGTCGAAATTCGTGAAATAATTCGTCGAATCGGAAAAGAAAAGACGATCATCCTTTCCACCCATATTCTCAGTGAGGTGGAGGCTACCTGCGACCGGGTGGTCATCATCAACAAAGGCAAAATCATTGTAGATAACAGTACAAAAGCGCTCAAAGAATCTGCCGGACAACAGCGTGTCATCCGTTTATCGCTTCTTAACGCGGATTTTCCATCGGTGTCATCTCACTTGCGATCCATCGGCGGCATCACGTCCGTTGAACAGGAAGGTGAACCGGATAACGGTGTTCTCCATGTCAGCCTGAGTTGCAACACAGCAGTGGATCCAAGAGAGATCATTTATAAGAAAATTAAAGAGACGGACTGGGCGATGATTGAATTTCGACAGGAGACACAGACCCTTGAAGCCATATTCCGGGAACTTACCAAGGAGAACTAACATGCGTCAGGTCATCCATATCCTTAAGAAAGAATTGAAAGATTATTTTATCTCTCCCATCGCATACATCGTCATATCGATTTTTTTGGTGGTTACAGGATGGTTCTTTTTTGCAACTTTTTTTCTGTTTAACCAGGCAGATTTAAGGAATTTCTTTAACCTGCTGCCCATCATTTTCTCGTTTATTATTCCGGCGATTACCATGAGGCTCTTCTCAGAAGAGCTGAACGTGGGATCCTATGAAATTCTTTTGACGCTGCCGGTAACCCCTGGAGATATCATTTTCGGAAAGTATCTTGCCGGTGTCATTTTTATTGCTGTGGCTTTGGTACCGACCGTGTCCTATCCGCTTTTTATATCGTTTCTGGGACAGCTTGATTGGGGGCCGGTGATTGGTGGATATTTGGGGGCGATCCTGCTGGGAGCCGCATTTACGGCAGTAGGGCTGTTTGCCTCAGCCATTACTCGAAATCAGATCATCGCGTTGATCGTGGGCATCGGTATTTGTGTTGTTCTTACGTTAATCGATAAGATGCTTTTTTTCTTTCCAAGTTCATTGGTGGGAATCATCGGGTATCTGGGTGCTGATTTTCATTTTATAAATGTTGCCAAAGGTATCATCGATTCCCGCGATGTTCTTTATTTTTTAAGCGTCATTTTTATTGGACTCTACGGAACATACCTTGCCATGCAAGAAAAAAACTAGGGAGAAGGAAATGAGCGATTCAGGTAAATATGCAGTTTATATAAAATTTCTTATATACCTGCTTGTGGTCGTGCTTTTAAATGTGGCGGGCCTCACACTTTTTTTTCGCATCGATCTTACAGAAAACAAAATGTATTCCATATCTGACGCCAGCAGAAAAGTGGTATCCACGCTGTCGGAACCGCTTACGATCAATGTGTTTTTCACCAGGAATCTGCCGGCCCCATACAACAACACCGAACGTTATCTTCACGATCTCTTAGAGGAATATGCCGTTCATGCCAATAAATATTTTAATTACCGATTCTATAATGTCAGCCCTGAAGCCGAGAGCGTTTCACGTTCGGAATCGACAAAGGAAAATCAGAAGCTTGCGAACAACTATGGAATTCGTCCGGTTCAGATACAAGCCATTGAAAAAGATGAGGTTAAATTCAAGAAAGCCTACATGGGTCTGGTGATCCTCCACGGGGATATGGTTGAACGGCTCCCCACGATCTCCACCATCGATGGACTTGAGTACGAGTTGACAATGGCTATTCAGAAGTTAAACAATAAAATCAGTGCACTGTTAAGTCTCAAGGAAAAAATCAACGTCAAATTGATACTTTCTTCCTCTTTAAAGCAGGTTTCTCCTTTTATGGGGATCAAAGCATTATCGGAGTATCCTGAAAAACTGAAAGAAATTATCGCTTCACTAAATGAGAAGACCTACAATAAGCTGGAATATACTTACATCGATCCAACCACAGACACGGCACAAAAAACCGCGTTAAAAGACACCAACCTCATGCGGCTGAAATGGCCGGCATTTCCGGAGCAAAAAATTGAAGCGGGCACTGGCATCGCTGGGTTGATAATGACGTACGGCGCTCGAGTCAGAGAGGTTCCTATCTTGTCTGTGATTCGATTACCCCTGATTGGAACCCAGTATGAGTTGACGGGAATCGATCAACTCGAAGAAATTATAAACAATAACATCGAAACCCTGATTGATATAAACGAGGATTTGGGTTATCTTGCGGATCATGGAACACCGACTGTCGTGAGTTTTCCAACGATGGGACGGCAGCCTCCCGATGCGTTATCCAATTTTTCAACACTTGTTTCTCAAAGTTACACCCTGAAACCGGTAACTCTCAAAGATCGCGTGATTCCCGAAAGCCTGCGGTGTTTGATCATTGCCCGGCCGACAGAGCCTTTTAGCGACTATGAATTGTATCAGATCGATCAAGCACTGATGCGGGGTACGAATTTAGCCCTCTTTTTAGATGTTTTTAAAGCAGAAGCACAAAATCCCCAGCAACCGGCGAGAATGAATCCAGGACCCACCTATGTTCCTTTCGATACCGGCCTTGAAAAACTTCTTAATCATTACGGAATCCGCATTAAAAAGTCCATCGTTATGGACAAAAACTGTCATCGTCAAATACTCGGGCAACAAATGGGCGGCGGAGAATTGCCCATCTATTTCGTTCCCGTTATTAAAAACGAGAATATCAATAAAGAACTTGATTTCATGAAATCCGTCAAAGGGCTGGTAACACTGAGAGTATCGCCTTTGGAACCGGATGCTGACCAGGTTTCAAAACAGGGTATCATGGCTTATAAACTGTTTTCTTCTTCCCGACAATCCTGGGAGCAGCGCGACAGAATCAATCTAAACCCCATGTTTCTTAATCCACCACCGACGGATGCAGATATGCAAGGTTTTCCGCTGGCCTATTTACTGGAGGGAGAGTTTACCAGTTATTTTAAAGGGAAACCCATGCCGGAGAAGACATTGGAAAAAGAAGAACCGGGCGACGAGAAAAACGCCGAAACGGAACAACCAACGGAGCCAACAGAAAAGCCCCAAGAAAAACCAGCAGAAAAACAGGACAAAGTGGATCTGTCTAAAATAGAGCAAAGGGGATCCTTTCTATCCAAGAGTCAGCCAAGCAGAATATTTCTGATCGCATCCTCGGATATGCTCAGCGATAATGTGCTGGATCCGAATAGGAATACTCCCAATACGATGTTCATACTGAATGTGTTGGATGCCTTAAATCAGAGACAAGACATTGCAACCATGAGAAGTAAAGAACAGCGATTTAATCCGTTGCGGGAATCAGGAGCGTTTGCAAAGACGGTTATCAAAACGTTTAATATTGCCGGTCTGCCCGTGTTGGTTGTCTTTTTTGGTTTGTTCGTATGGATGCGTCGACACTCGCGTAAAAGGCGGATCCAGATGATGTTTCAAAAATAGTGAGGTCTATATGAAAGTAAAAAAGGAATACATTATCCTGGCTCTGGTCATCGTTGCGTTGGCGCTTTACCTGATGTTCCGGAAATCAGATAGAACCCATTATGCGCTTCCGGATATTC
>JAHEHB010000275.1 GCA_024644775.1 Deltaproteobacteria bacterium | reverse complement strand
ATGCCGGCGATCACTTCAATATCAAGATCATCCGCCGCCTTGATGTTCTTTAGATGAACCGTCAGGATTTCCGCCCGTCCTTGTTTATCGGGTCGGTCCACCAGGACCTGTCGATCGAACCGCCCGGGCCGGAGCAAAGCGGGATCTAAAATTTCCGGTCGATTTGTCGCCGCCACGAGAATCACGCCCACCTTGGGATCGAATCCATCCATCTCCACCAGGAGTTGATTGAGAGTTTGTTCGCGCTCATCATGCCCACCCACACCGGAAATACCCCGGGCCTTACCCAGGGCATCCAATTCATCGATAAATATAATGCAGGGTGCCTTCTGTTTGGCCTGTACAAACAGATCCCTCACCCGGGCCGCCCCCAACCCGACGAACATCTCAACGAATTCCGACCCGCTCAGGCTGAAAAAGGGAACTTGACTTTCCCCGGCCACCGCTTTTGCCAGAAGGGTCTTTCCAGTTCCAGGAGGCCCCACTAGTAGAACTCCCTTTGGCATCTTTCCACCAAGTTCAGTATATCTGCCCGGCTCTTTGAGGAATTCCACGATCTCCACCAATTCCTGTTCCGCCTCGTCAACCCCTGCCACGTCTTTGAACGTGACATCCAGATCGTCCTGTACGTAAATTTTGGCCTTGTTCTTACCCAGTGACATGAAGCCCGGCTGCTGGCCCGCCATTCTGCGCATGAATAAATACCAAATTCCTACAAACAGGAAGATGGGAAATATCCAAGACAACAAATCCGTGAAAAAGGTGGATTCGATTTCCCCTTTGAAGGTGACCCCGTATTGTTCCAAAAGTTGTGAAGTTTCCGGATCCACGCGGATGGTTCGAAAATTAAGCTTGTTTCCTTTAAGGGCTCCCGGCTCCTTGAGTTCGCCTTGGATCTGATTAGACCGAATCGCCGCTTCCGCCACTTTATTCTCCTTGAGCAAATTGAGAAACTTACTGTATGGTATAATTTCCACTGCGTACATGGAAACGATCCAATTGTGTATGATCAGAACAAACCACACACCCAACAGTACATACCAGATCGAAAATTTATGATGTTTTTCCATTTTTTCATCCTTCCGTATTTAACGTGTTTCATGGATTCTAACCTTCCTTCGCACCTGAGACCAGCCGGTAGGTAATACCAAGCGCCACCACGACGGCTGCCGTGGCGAAAATATATCGCGGAGAGCGCATATCGAAATAGAAGACGATCACTTTTCGGGCGATCGCCATCAGGGCCGAAGCAACAACCAGCTTGACATGAATGATATCGTCCCGATAGTACGGCAAGGGCGCGGACCATCTGCCGATTAATATTCGGTAGTCAATATTACGGTACTAAGGTGCGGGTGTAAAGAATTTGTTTAAGGTAAAAAGATAAACAGATTGAAAACAATGACACGCCGTGATCGGATGTCCGAAGTTATTGTTTAAAAAACAAGAGCGAACCTCCCGACGTATTGAAAAATAACATAAAAAAGATATACACCCAACCGCCATCCGTGGGAAAATGGAGGATAAAGAAGTTTGGGGGTATTGTCAGCGGGCTGACGGCAGCGGCAGATCCGATCACAAATAGGCAGTTGAATATGTTGGCCCCGACAATGTTGCCCACCGTTATATCGGAATGCCCTTTTCAATAACAATGCATCGTTTTAATCAATAATACTTTTAGATCGGTACCGTAAAAGTGATCCTCCGAGACCCATGGATCCGAGTTAGTGTCCGTCCAGGGATGAGCCCGCCTCAGGCGGATGCAAGATCAAGGCGGGCGTCCGCCGGTGGATTAACCACCCCGATGAAAAAAATCGGGACAGGCATCCATACATTGAGTATTTTGAGGATTAAAATTCGGAGCCCAACGCCGATATTGCAAAAATTAGCCATTTCTGGATGGGCACGAGTTAGGTATTTGAAACACCTCCCATTGACACACCGATTTGTTTTGTGCATATACCATGCACGAAAGGAATTTAGAATGAAGAGCGTCGATAATCATCCGCCACGTGTCAATCTCACCATGATCGTTGTAGGTGTTGCCATCGGTGTTCTGGTAGGCGTCTACCTCTGGCCTGAGTTCGGTCGGCGCTTTTTGGTGCCCGATGTCAAACCGCGTCTGGTAGAACCGCGAGGGGATCTTGCCGCTGATGAACGCAGCACCATCGAGCTCTTTAACAAGACAATTCCCTCCGTCGTTTTCATCACGACTCTTGCTCGTCAGATAAATCCCTGGACGCGAAATGCCCGCGACATTCGTGCCGGAACAGGGTCCGGGTTTATCTGGGATACTTATGGGCATATCGTAACCAACTTTCATGTCATTCAGAATGCCAATGCAGCAAATGTCATGCTTAGCAACCGAAAGATGTATTCGGCATCCTTGGCGGGGGCAAGCTCGTATCACGATCTGGCTGTCCTTAGGATCAAAGCTCCCGAGTACACTTTGCGGCCCGTTCCCATTGGAAGCAGCCGTGATTTGCAGGTGGGGCAGAAGGCCTTTGCCATCGGAAATCCTTTCGGCCTCGACCAGACGCTGACAACGGGAGTTATCTCGGCCTTAAACAGAACCATGGAGGGCCCGGAGGGCCGTCCCATCGAAAATGTCATTCAAACCGACGCTTCCATCAATCCAGGCAATTCCGGCGGCCCCCTGCTGGACAGCGCCGGCCGGTTGATCGGAGTGAACACGGCAATCTTCAGCCCGTCGGGGGCCAGTGCCGGCATTGGCTTTGCCGTGCCCGTGGACACCGTAAATCGCGTAATTCCCAGGATCATCGCCAACGGCAAATACACCCGGCCCCGGCTTGGCATCTATGCGGATGACCGGATCAACCGTGAGTTTATCCGCCAGATGGATGTAAAAGGGCTTCTGATCCTGGACGTTAAACCGGGATCTGCTGCAGAATCCGCCGACTTGAAGGGTGCTGTCCAGGCGGCAGACGGATCCATTATCCCGGGCGACGTTCTGCTGCGTATGGGCGAACGCACCATCAGCAGTTCCGAAGAGCTCGAGTCGGCCCTGGATCTTTATAAACCTGGCGACACGGTAACCATCGCCTTGTGGCGTGATGGGACCACTCGCGAAGTTACGATTATGCTGGAGTAGTTTATTGAGTTAGTTAGTATCAGTCCAAAAAGGAGGATTTATCATGAGTGAACTTATTTTGTGGAAAAATCAAGAAATCGATAGATTAAGAAAAGATCTGGAACGAACCTTTCGCAGATGCTGCGCGGGATTCGGGGTTCCGCTATCGATCACAGAGTTCCCAGATATCGTTTCAATTGACCTTTCCGAGACCGATGACGCGCTCGTGTTGACAGCCAAGCTCCCCGGCATGAAATCCGAAGATCTGGATATCTCGGTAACGGAAAGTTCGTTGACACTAAGAGGCAAAACAAAAGATGAAACGATGGAAGAAGGCGACTCTTATCAGCGCATGGAGAAACGTTTCGGATCGTTTTCACGGACCATTTCACTACCTCGCAGGGTAAAGGTTGATGAAATCGAGGCCACATTTAAAGATGACGTTTTAGAAATTACCATGCCGAAACATGAACCGAGTCAACCTCACGGGATTCGAATTGGTATCAAGTAATTGAAATAATTCAACGTCCACATCCTATTTAGTTGAATCTTTGTAGTGGCTCAAAACGTTTAAAATTTTTTTATTGGGTTCTAATCACCGCCATATTCACATACTGCCAACTGGACTGAAGGAGGTTACAGATGTCTGATGATAAATCATACAAAGAGGTCTCTATCGAAAATCTGAGATGGCGACTCGATCCGGCGACATTGTCTTTCGAAACTACCCAGGATCTCGAACCTTTAAAAGAAATCATCGGTCAGGATAGAGGTGTCGAGGCATTTCGTTTCGGAATCAACATCGATAAACCCGGGTACAATGTATTTGTGACCGGCATGGCCGGTTCCGGCAGGATGTCTACAGTAAAAAAGCTGCTCGAGGAAATGTCCAAACGGGATGCGACTCCCGACGACCTCTGCTATGTAAACTGCTTTAAAAATCCGGAAACCCCCACACTGTTGCGACTGAAAGCTGGTGAGGGCGTTGCCTTTAAACGAGACGTGAAAAATCTTGTGGGCAGGTTGAAAAAAGAGATTCCTGAATTTTTTGAGAGCCAGGAATACACGAATATGAAAAAGCAGATAATGGAAACTTACAATCAGCAGGCAAGCGGTTTTTCTAAAAGCCTGGATCAAAAGGTAAAAGAAGAGGGCTTTGCGCTGGTTGATGTTCAAGTAGGACAATTTCAACGACCGCAGCTAATGGCCATTGTGGATGATAAACCGATTCCAATCGAACAGCTTGAAGGGCTGGTAGATAAGGGGAGGTTTCCCAAAAGCGAATACGAAACCATAAAAAAAAAGCATGATCGGTTGAAAGATCAGATCGATCATATCTTTCTTGAACTCAGGGACCTTCAACGGGAGGTGAAAGAAAAAATCGAGGCAATGGATAAGGCCGCGTTTATGAAAACAGCCTCTGAGCTCACCTCTGGGATCGCTGAAAAGTTTCCGAACAATGCCATTAAAAACCATTTGCAGTCGATGATTGAAGACATGGCAGATCATCTAGAAATATTCAGTCCCCAGCAACCCGTGCAAATACCTGGGCTTCCACAAATCATGCCGGACGTCGATAGGTTTCAACCCTACGAGATAAATCTCCTGGTCGATAATAGCCAGCAAAAAAGTCCGCCGGTGATCATCGAAGAATATCCGACTTACAGAAATATCTTCGGCAGCATAGAGCGCGTGGTTGATCGCAGCGGCGTGTGGCGAACCGATTTTAGCAAGATCAAGGCTGGTTCTCTAATAAAAGCAAATGGCGGATACCTCGTATTCAATTTAATGGACGCCATTGTGGAACCGGGTGTGTGGCCGGCGCTGAAAAGAGCGCTTAAAAGCAAGAGGCTTGAAATTCAGACCTTCGATCCCATGTATTTTTTCACGACCACCGGGATCAAACCGGATCCCATCGAGCTGAATCTCAAAGTGGTTCTCGTTGCAGATGCGATGCTGTATCAATTGCTGCTGCATTATGATCCGGATATCAAAAAAATATTCAAGGTCAGGGCGGATTTTGATACAGCCATGAACAAAACCGATGAGAACATTCGGCAATTTGCAGAATTTATCAAAACGGCCACTGATGACGAACAGTTGAAGCCTTTCGATCGTTCGGCGATTGCGGCCATCGTTGAACATGCAGTCAGAATGAGCGGTCGACAGGAAAAAATTTCCACAAGCTTTCCGGCCATTCGAGATCTGATCCGGGAGGCGGACTTTTGGGCCGACCACGATAACGAAACCGCTGTTAGGGAAACGCATGTGGATAAGGCTATTGAGGCCAAGATTTACCGATCCAACAGGGTCGAGGAACATATTCAGGAGATGATCGACCGCGGCACGCTGATGATCGATGTGGACGGGGAAGTCGTCGGCCAGGTAAATGGTTTGGCAGTCTATTCTTTGGGAGATTACATGTTCGGCAAACCTTCCCGGATCACCGCTTCTACCTCCATGGGTCGCGCAGGTCTTATCAACATTGAACGGGAAGCCGATATGTCCGGCAACACACATAATAAAGGCGTGCTCATTCTGAGTGGTTACTTAAGAAAAAAATATGCGCAGGACAAACCGCTGTCCATGAGCGCCAGCATTGCCTTTGAGCAGTCTTACAGCGGTGTAGACGGCGACAGCGCATCATCCACAGAGATTTATGCATTGCTGTCCGGTTTATCAGGCGTTCCCATTAAACAATCAATTGCCGTTACCGGATCGGTCAATCAAAACGGAGAGGTTCAGGCAATCGGTGGTGTAAATCAGAAAATAGAGGGATTTTTCGATTGCTGTAAACACAAAGGTTTAAACGGCAACCAAGGAGTGATGATCCCCGATAGCAATGTAAAAGATCTCATGCTTCAGAAAGATGTGGTGGAAGCGGCTAAAAATGGCCATTTCCGTGTGTATCCAGTGAAGACGATTGATCAAGGAATTGAAATCCTCACAGGAAAGAAGGCAGGGGAAAAACAATCAGACGGGTGCTATCCGGAGGGGACGATCAACCATCTCGTGGACCAAAAGCTAAAAGAGCTCACTGAGGGGCTTAAGAAATTTGCCGGAGAAGAGGATAAGGAAAAAAATAAAGCGTCTTAGGAGACCCAACCGCATGGACACATCAGAATCAAAAGCCATCGTACCGAGTTTTGATGCATTCATACCGCCTGAAATGGCGATAAAAGCTGAAAAAGTAGGTTTGCAGAAAGCCGCCATGGGCTGGCAAAGTACCATCGCTTTAGCGGTTCTGGCTGGCGGATTTATCTTTTCTCAAATTTGCTTCCCGTGACACTGGGTAATATTTTTGGCGGATCCGTTATGGTTGGGTTGGTATATTGGTTTATATATCTTCGAGAAGGACTTGTTCAAAAATAAGGAAATCAAATAATCTGGTTATATAGAAAGCGCAAGTTGAGCCATGTCGGCATTGGAAGTGATGTCGGGATCACCTCGAAATCCTGCCTCTCTTGGTGTATCGTCTGAGTCGGCAATTCGTTATTTAAGCCCAAGCACCCGCCCGGCAATGGCCATGCCGCTCAAGAACGCGCCTTCGATTCGTGACATTTGACACCAATCGCCGCAGACGCCGATCCTCAGATGGCTGCTCCAAATGCACCCTTCCTTAAGCGGATTATCGGCCTGAGCAAACCGCCAGAATTTAGAAAAGTTAAATACGGGGTCTATGGTTTTTTCGCCTGCCGATTCGAAAAATGACCGGATGAGCGATTGATCGGCCGTCTTATCTTGCGCCGTGTGGGTTTCAGACCACTGGGACGTTGCGTGCATCACCCAGCATTCCATTTGCAACCTCCGAGGTTTGCTGTTGTTACGCGCCGCCCAGGAGACGGGTGAATCGTGAACAAAGGCCGCATCAAACGTCATGTTAAGGGGTCGGTCAAAGGCAGCGATCACTGCCCGGCACGGTTTCATATGGACCTTTCGAACCAACGCCTGTATTTCCGGTACCTCATCTAGCAAATTTGCAGCTTGGGCCGGAGGTAGCGCAACGATCACAACATCAAACCGGTCCAGAACCTTTCCACCGGATGCGGTCAGCAGCCATTTTTCGCCTTCATTTTGGATTCCGGTCACCAAGACATTGTAATAGACATTTACGTCAGCCGCCAAATGTTTGGGGACGGCGTTCATTCCAGGTGTTCCCACCCAGCGCTCGGTCGGCTTTCTGTCACTGGAGATCTGCCCGTCCCGAATCACTGCAACACTGCCCTTCCAACGGTGCACCCAGCCATCGATGAGCCAGGAATCCACATAGCGCCGGAAGCGCTCATCGCGAACTGTAAAATACTGGGCCCCATGATCAAAAACATAACCGTTTGCATGGTGCGTCGACATACGCCCCCCCGCTGTGTGATGTTTTTCGAAAACCTGAACATGGTGGCCATGATCTGCGATGGTTCGTGCGGCTGTCAGT
>JAHEHB010000024.1 GCA_024644775.1 Deltaproteobacteria bacterium | reverse complement strand
GGTTACCATCGGAGTTTGGTCGGTTGATCTTGTGAATAAATCCTCATTTCGGATTGGAGATTATGAAGCGATCAAGGAAGCGGCCATCGATCCTTATATTTCAATCAGAAATGCTTACGTTCAGAATCGCAATAAAAGGATTGAAGAATAAACGGAGAAATACCTTATCATGAAAAGGCGAGTTGCGCTGACAATCTTTTTTATATTTCTATCGGTCTTTTTCATAGAGGCGTCGAATGCTGCCGATCTGCGGGATGATTTTTTGGGAATAAAATGGGGCATAAAACTCGACTCGCAAGAAGGGTTTCAAGAATTGGAAACCAAAGCAAATGTCACCTATTACAGAAACCTCAAAAAAGTCTACACCGTTGAAGATACGACCGTTTCAGACGTCATTTATGGATCCCATTCCGACCGATTTTTTGCCGTATATATCCACATTGAATCCTTGGAAGTATTCGGAAAAATCAGACAACATCTATCCGACAGATACGGAGAACCCAAACTCTCGTTGACCATAAAAAACGAACAAAGGATTTATAGTTGGAAATATAAGAAAATAAAAATCAAATTAAAACATTACATAACAGACGGCGTTATGAAGCTGTCGTTTTACTATACCCCCGTGTCCAACCAGGTAAACGAGATTCAGCAAGAAAAATACCTCGACCAAAGATATCGCTTTTTCCCCATCGAAAAGGATAAAAAACCCATTCTTGCCCCGCTCCTGGAATTCTAGGAGGACGCTTCCAACATTTTTTTTAGTATATCCCGTATCGGGGGATTCAGCGTTCGCCATTTTGGTTGAAAGGCTTTATCGCCATACCATTTGAACGCCACCGCGTCGAATCTTTCTGGAATAACTTTTTCACCCTTTTTCCCATAAATCACAGCCGGATAGTGTTCCACAAACAACATTTGCGTTGGAGCGATACCGAAGGTTTGTGTCACCATGGTGGCGATATGACCTGAACAGCTCCGCACCGACATTCGGCTTTCAGGAACATCGGCCACGATAGCGACGATGGGCCGCACGTGTGTTAACCCTTTGTGTTGGCTCTTTTCGAGATCAAAAATCCGCAGCCGACATTGCCCACTCGCAAGCCGGAGCTTACCGCCCCACCCTTCCCAGGTAAATATGTCGTCGTAGATTAGCATAAAAATCGCTCCACCTGTTAGTAAGTAAGAGTGTTCAGCGTTCAGGTTTCAGTGTTCAGCGCCGCCGCTGGCCAACAAAACGACCAGTTTGATCGAACAGGAAACTTTTGAGCTTCGGCTTAAAATTCCAAATCACAAATAACAAATAACAAAAAAATCACAATGACAAAAATTCAAAATCCCAAAACGCGAATATAATCTCGAAAAAAGAATGTGCCAGTTCGCTAAAATTGTTCGTTAAAGCATTGCATAAAACCATTGCAAATATGATCTCAATTTGAATTGTATGTTTGGGTCATTGAATATTGTAATTTGAAATTTACCTGCCCTGTTAAATCGTCTTGTGGTGATTCGCTGCGCAGGTCTTCAGTGTAATCTCTTTAACCGATACAGTAAGGCCATGAATTGGATTATTTAACAGGGTAAAGAATTTGGTGCTTGGAATTTGAGATTTCTGAGTACCTCAATACTCCGGGATAGTCTGACTACCTTTCTATGGATTATCGTACCGTTAAGTTTCATATACGAGATCCATGGAGTCGATCACTGTATCGACCCTATTCTGACGGATGCTGTGATCCTCCCTATCGGCTGAAACCCGACTCCCGCCATTTCTCCCTTGACAAAATGCACCGTTTCTCTTTATCCTTGAATTCGATAGAAACCGTTAGTACACAAATTCCTATGACACTTTATTTAGAAGATATGCAATGGTACTGGATTCGGTAGTAATAACTCCGTTGTCAGCATTGGGTAGATGGACGCTTACATTCATCCAAGAACTCGGGAAAGTTGCAATCTTTTTTTTCAAAGGCTTTTTTCTCATTTTTTCTCTTCCGTTTCAAACCAATAAAATTCTACACCAAGTGTTTTTCATTGGTGCAAAGTCATTACTGGTTATCTGTCTAACCGGCGCATTCTCGGGAATGGTTTTGGGGCTTCAGGGATATTACACATTAGCGCAATTCGGCTCTGAGGGGTTGCTCGGTGCGGCTGTTGCGCTTACTTTAATACGTGAATTGGGTCCGGTGCTGACAGCGATAATGGTTATTGGAAGAGCAGGGTCGGCCATGGCAGCAGAAATCGGCATCATGCGGATTTCCGAACAAATCGATGCACTGGAAACCATGGATATCAATCCCACCCGGTTTCTCGTGAGCCCTCGCATGGCCGCATCACTCTTCAGTTTTCCAATTCTTACCGCAATATTTGATGTTATCGGTATATTAGGCGGGTTTGTGACAGGATCGCTTCTGCTTGACATTAATCCGGGGCTTTACTTTTCCCGGTTGGAAACGAGTGTTTTAATGGAAGATATAAACGGCGGGTTTATCAAATCAATTGTTTTTTCACTTCTCGTCGCAACCATTTGCTGTTACCAGGGATTCTACACCCATACACGTACGGAAGGTTTTGGAGCCAAAGGGGTGAGTCTTTCCACCACATCAGCGGTGGTGAGTTCGTGTGTTGTGGTACTGATAGCCGACTATATATTGACCTCCTTTTTATTGTAAATAATCATGAAACAACCGATCATTCAGTTGGAAAACGTGTCAAAACAATTCGGAAACCTACAGGTTTTAAACAATACGAATCTTGGTATCTATCGAGGTGAAATTACAACCATAATCGGAAAAAGTGGCGTCGGAAAGAGTGTTCTACTCAAGCATATTATCGGCCTTCTGGAACCGGATTCCGGAGCCGTGCTGTTTGACGGCCGCCCGCTTTCAGAGATGAAAAAAAAAGAAAGAAAAGCTTTGAAACGCAAAATCAGCTATATGTTTCAGGGCACCGCTCTTTTTGATTCCATGACGGTCTACGAGAATATTGCGCTTCCCCTGAAAGAACGAACAACGTTGCCGGATCCCGATATCCGAAAACTCGCCGGTGACCGCATGGAACAGCTAGATATCGAACAAATCGATGATAAGTATCCCTCTCAGCTTTCAGGTGGGATGCGAAAACGGGTGGCCCTGGCCAGAGCATTGGTTACCGACCCTGAAATTGTTTTGTTTGATGAACCCACCACGGGGCTGGATCCAATTCGCAAGAGCGCTGTTCATCACCTGATTTCTGACTTTCAAAAAAAGTTCGGATTTACAGGCGTCGTGGTAAGCCACGAGATCCCTGATATATTTTATATTTCACAGCGCATCGCCATGTTAAATGATGGCCGGATTCACTTTGAAGGAAGTCCCGAACAGATCCGTCAATCATCTGACCCGGTGATTCAAGAATTTGTTCGTGGCCTTGAGAGCCGTCAGGACGCGTTAACCGGTATGACGCCCCATCCGCAAAGTGAAAAACGGTTCAAAGAAGGGTTGGCATGGCTGTCACGTCGACAACTTCCGTTTTCGATAATCGTCTTAAGGCTGGACAATTTGGATAAAATCAATGAAACCGCAGGACACGCCGTCGGGATGACTGTACTGAAAAGCCTTGCGGATCAAGTACAAAAAAAAACAAGAATTACAGATACTTGCGTTAAATATGGTTTTAACACACTCATGCTGCTTCTTCCCAATACGAATACGGATCAAGCACATCAGATCTGTTCAAAATTGGCGCAGGAATTGAAGTGCGATGAGATAATTGATAGGGAACCCTATCCGGACTTTTATTTTTCCGTAAGCGCGGGGTTTGCAGAAGCAACGGTGGATAGCCGGTTAGAAGAATTGCTTGAATTAGCGGAATCGACACAAAACACATTCGCTGAATTCAGTTTCAGTTAGGAGGTAGAATGAAAAGATCGTCCATTGAATTATGGATTGGCGTGTTTGTGCTAATCGGTATCATTTGTATCGGTTATCTATCGATTCAGTTAGGAGAGCTGGGATGGTTTGACGAAGGTTACTATCCCCTCCATGCACGGTTTCAGTCTGTATCCGGGCTGGTGCCGGGAACCCAAGTGGAAATGGCAGGGGTTCGTGTTGGAAAAGTGGATGCCATATCACTGGATCGTGACAAACTGGAGGCGGTTGTTACGCTCAAAATTCTAAAGGGAATTGAATTAAAAGACGATGTTATTGCGTCGATCAAAACAGCTGGACTAATTGGAGACAAATATATAAAATTGTCACCCGGCGGATCAGATGACGTGCTTAAGCCCGGTGATTTTATTACCGAAACAGAACCAGCCATCGATTTAGAAGAACTTATCAGCAAATATGTATTTGGCAAAGTGTGATTAGAACCGATCAATAAAGGAAACGGCGCCATGAAACGAATTCAAATAATCTGTTTTTTACTGTTGTTTAGTATCCCTTATATCGCCCACAGTACTCAACCGATGGATGCGCTGCGGGAGCCCATTGATGAAGTAATCCGCACTCTCAAAGATCCTCAATACAAGGATACGGCAAAAAAATCGACTCAAAGGGAAAAAATATGGCAGATCACACAGAACGTTTTCGACTTTCGGGAAATTTCCATACGGACGTTAGCAAGAAGCTGGAAAAAATTAACCCCGGAGCAGCAAAACAAATTTACAGATGTATTTTCACGATTTCTGAGCAACACGTATATTGATAGGATACAGGGGGAGTTTCGGAACGAAAAAATCGTTTATCAAGCCCAGGAAATGATCTCCGAAAACAAGGCGATCGTTAAAACCAAAATTATTCGGGAAAATAGCATTGAAGTTCCCGTAGAGTATCGAATGCGGATGCGGAAAAATACGTGGCGAATTTACGATGTGAGAATCGAAGGGGTGAGCCTGGTCAAAAACTATCGAACCCAGTTTAAACAGATTCTGATGAAAGAAACACCCGATCAGCTCATAGAGAGGTTAAAAACAAAGCTTGAGAAGCAAAAAAGTAAAACCTCTTCAAAAGCGCCGATAAACTTCAAAGGAATTTATAATAGAAGTAAATATGCGTGGCAGATTCTGATTAAAAAATTTTTTGTGTTGCTCTGGTTGGATTCCGACGAAATAAAAGCTTATGCGAGCCGATAGCTATTCCCTCATATAAGTCGTTTGGGTTTTTTTACCCAGAACGTTGAACCCTGAACCGATTAATGTAACCTCTATTGGCTATCCTTCATAAAGCACAGCCAGAATCGTTGCATTACCACCTTCTGCGGTAATTAAATGCGGTGTCGTGGATAAGTAATAGGCACTGTCTCCCGGATTAAGATTAAAAACGTCATCTCCTATATTCAGTACCACCACACCGTTTAACACATATATAAATTCCTCTCCCTCATGAACGGAAGTCTCTTCTTCAGGCGTTTCTTCCAGTTGAACAATAAGAGCCTCCATGTGGCGACCCTTTACTTCCGGTGCGAGACTCTTGTAGGTGTACATCTGCTTTTGACCCTTGCGGGACGTAGAACGGGAAACAATTTTTTGTTCTTCTTTACGGGTCACTGAATAAAGCTTTTCACCGGTGCCTGAAAGAAGACGACTGAAGGCACTGTCCAAGGCTTTAGATAATTTTATAAGGGTGCCAAGCTGGGGTTTAACTTGATTGTTCTCAATGCCGGATAGAAATTCAATTTCAAAACCAGTCAATTTCGAAAGCGCGCCAAGCGACAAGCCCTTCTGCTCTCTCAGGCTCCGGACTCGCTGGCCGATATCTTCCAGACCCGTTTCTTTTTCTCTTGCAATGGTACCGGTAAGATCTTCAAAAAAATCGACATTAATATGGGGAACATCGCCTTTCTTTTCCATCATAGACTCCTCATTCCAACCGCTTCTCAATCAGACGCTTACTGGTTCATCCTAAGAATTCATTTCTCTCATTTTGTAATATTTTGAAATTTATTAATATTTTTGAACCGCAGAATGCTGAACAAGGAATGTCGAATTTCGAAGTTTACTATCACTTCTGCGGTTCCAAATTCCTTGTTCGATATTCGATATTCAAATTTTAAAAACAAAAATCGACAGTATTCATTGAAAATAAGGCAAAAAACCTTTTTAAAATTTGAAACGCTCAATTGAGGTGGAATACTACCCCCGCCCGGTCAACTCTTTTGGAATCCTTCCGGTATGGGCGGTTTCCGAGCGGAGCCGCCGGCCGGTAATCCTTTCCATCATTCGCCCAATCCGAAGAATTTTGTCAACATCCACCTCTGTATCAATTCCCATTTCATCCATCATCACCACCATATCTTCAGTGGAAACCAGTCCGGTTATCGTTGGATCGGTGTAATAATACTCACCGGTTCCGGCGACGGGTACCCCGTCCACAAAATTAGCCGGTTGCCCGCCGGTTCCCCCCAACGTCGATTCAAAATGCGTGATTCCTGCCTGAAGAGCTGCCAACACATTCGCAAGCCCCCATCCACGGGTCATATGGAAATGGGCGATATGTTTTGACGGATCCGGAATTGCATCGAGGATCATAGAAAAATACTCGTACACTTTGTTGGGAGGCGCGGACCCATCATGGTCGGCGTGTTCAATATCGTCTGCACCAATACCCAGCCATCTTTGGGTAAATTCCACGGCTTTTTTTAGTTCAGTTGGGCCCTCGATGGGGCATCCCCAAATAGTGCTGACCGTTCCGCAAACCTTCATGCCCACTTCGTGTGCTTTAGGGATATAGGTTTCACACATTTTCCAGTATTCCTCCAAAGATAAACCTGAGTTGGTTTTATGATGGGACTCACTGGTAGAAACCATAAAGAGAATTCGGTCCGGTCCCCAGCCGTCTTTTCGGGCCTGTATGGCCCGATCTACCGCTCTTTCCCTTATGGTAACCGCCGTAATTTCTATATCTTTTAGAAGGTTTCCTACTTTTTTACTTTTATATAAACGTTGCATGAGTTGATCTGCATCTTTAAATTGCGGCATTCCTTTAGGATTTCCAAAGTTGGTAACCTCTATTCGTTTAAATCCCGCAAGAATTAACTGCTCAGCAACCCATAATTTTGCATCAGTTGGAATGAACTTTTCTTCATGCTGAAAACCATCCCTAACAGTAATATCACCGAGTACCACATTTTTGGGGTAGGTTAGTTGTGTCATTTAACGCCTCCTTTGGGAACATTGCATACTGCGCTTAACAAAATAATTCCTTTTCAAACTAAAATCTTACAGAAACAAACCAATGCTGCTGCATTCCATTACCTGCCTTTGAAAATCGGTTTTCGCTTCTCGCGAAACGCTGCAAGCGCTTCCAGCCGATCCTCGGTGGGAATGGTGACCCAATATGCATTGGATTCGATGGCAAGACCTGTATGAAGATCGGTCTCCAGCCCATAATTAATGGCATATTTCGCTTGTTCAATGGCAACGGGACCCGCCTCACAAATCAAGGCTGCCATATTTTTGCTTTCGTTTATGAGTTGCTCTGGTTCACAGATTTTATTCACTAAGCCGATTTGAAAGGCCTCTTCAGCTCCCACGCGACGACCGGTAAAGATAAGTTCTTTTGCCTTTCCCCGGCCGATAAGTCTCGGCAGCCGCTGAGTGCCGCCGGCACCGGGTATGATGGCCAGTCGTGTCTCCGGCTGCCCCATCGATGCTTTCGAGGAGGCGATGCGAATATCACAAGCCAACACAAGTTCATTGCCTCCCCCCAAAGCAAGGCCGTTTATCGCCGCAATTACCGGTTTGTTCAATCGCTCAATGGAGCTAAACAAATTTCGAATGGTAAAAATGTATTCTTTGACCTGGATATCTGAAAGGGTTCTGCGCTCTTTTAAATCAGCCCCTGCGCTAAACGCCTTCTCCCCTGCTCCTGTGATGATCACAACCCGAATGTCTGATTTGAACCGAATCGAATCAATTTCCTGTTTAAGGGCGTGGAGCAATTCGAAATTAAAAGCGTTCATTACACCCGGACGATTGAGAGTCAGAATAGACAGATTATCCTTTTCTTCAACCAACAGTACCTTTTCGCTCATATCAACCCCCTATGAATTGATGCTTGTGTAAAATATTGAAATGCAGAAACGTTCATCTGCGGGGTAGAGGCATTCCATTACTCGATATTAACGATAGACAATAGTCGATCGTCAACAATCAATTTCAACATCCAATATACCGTGAGATTACAATTCGTTGTACTTCCGAAGTACCTTCTCCAATATCGAGCAATTTCTGATCTCGATAAAACCGCTCAACATGATAGTCTTTCATCAAGCCATACCCGCCGTGGATCTGTACCGCGTGATTGACGACTCGTCCCATGGTTTCAGAGCAGTAGAGTTTTGCCATCGCCGCTTCTTTTTCAAACGGCCGTTTTTGGTCTCGTAGCCAGCAGGCTTTGTAAATCAGGTTTCTAGCGCATTCGATTTCAAGCGCACAATCCGCCAGTTTAAACGCCACGGCCTGAAATTTACAGATGGGTTGTCCAAACTGAACTCTCTGTTTCGAGTATCTCAAGGCCGCCTCATAGGCGCCTTGAGCACCACCGAGACCCATGGCGGCAATGGAAAGCCTTCCGCCATCGAGCGTTGCCAGCATTTGATGGAATCCATCGCCTCTTTGTCCCAGAATATTCTCCTTCGATATCCTCACATCATCAAAAAAGAGTTGGGCCGTATCTGAAGACCGCCACATCATTTTGCCTTTCATGGCAATCGCCTTGAAGCCCGGGGTGTCATTTTCCACGATAAAACAGGTATATTCCGGTTTCCCATTCGGTAACGTCCCGGTGATTGCCTGCACCGTTACCCCCAAAGACATCTCGCTGGCTGCATTGGTGATGAAAATTTTTGAACCGTTCAATACCCATTCATTACTGTCTTGAACCGCAGTCGTTTTGCTGCCACCGGCATCGGAGCCGGCTGTTGGCTCGGTTAACCCAAATCCCCAAATTCCTTCTCCCGCGCATAGTTTTGGTAAGTATTTTCGTTTCTGCGCCTCTGTGCCGTAATAATAAATGGGGCCGATTCCAAGAGAATTTCCTGCTGCGATGGTTGCAGCCTGGGAACCATCAACCCGAGCGATTTCTTCCACCCCTATAATATAGGAAAGATAATCCAGTCCCTGGCCGTCATACACTTCTGAAACAAACATGCCAAAAAGACCGATCTCTCCCATTTTTTTCGTAAGGTCGACCGAAAATGTTTCGGTTTCATCCAGCTCAGCCGCTACCGGAACGATCTCACTTTCAGCAAAATTACGCACCTCTTTCCGAATCATTTCCTGTTCTTTTGTCAGATCAAAATCCAAGAATACCTCCTTTCTATTAATAACCGTGGATGCATCGGGTTTTGATCGGATAGACATACCTTTTTTCATAAGTTATATAAATCCTTTTAATTTTGTCAACAGATTTCGATTTTTGGTGCGCTTGACATAAAAACGTATTACAAGATAAATAAAATGATTCGAATCCTGAAAAAAGGCACGTCGCGTTGCCATTTCTCGAGTCATCCTCATTTGAATGTCACAATACTGAAAAAGGAGGAACCATGAACACTGAAGTGAAAGTCTACCGGCCGAAGCATCCTATCCGTGTGGTGACGGCAACTTCTCTGTTTGACGGTCATGATGCCTCCATAAACATCATGCGAAGAATACTGCAGGATACGGGTGTCGAAGTCATACATTTAGGGCATAATCGATCGGCAGAAGAAATCGTAAATGCTGCCGTGGAAGAGGATGCCCAAGGCGCGGCGGTATCGAGCTATCAGGGCGGTCATGTAGAGTTCTTTAAATATATCATAGACTTGCTTGCTGAAAGAAACGCCTCCCATGTCAAAGTATTCGGTGGTGGCGGCGGTGTTATTATTTCAAGCGAAATCAAAGAATTGGAAGCATACGGTATTGCCAAGATTTACACCCCGGAAGATGGAGCCAGATACGGTCTCCAAGGAATCATAAATCACATGGTCCGGCTGCTGGATTTTTCCACAATAAACAAAAACACCTACGATCAAAGCAACCTGGAACCGGAAAATAAACGGTTGGTGGCGAATCTGATCACCGCCGTCGAACAGAGAAAAATCAGTGGAGATGGATATATTGAAGCCCTTCGAACCGAGCTTCAAAAAAAGGTTGAAAATCGAATAACACCGGTATTGGGAATTACCGGTCCCGGTGGTTCCGGGAAATCGTCTCTGACCGATGAACTGATCGTGCGCCTGCGGCTTGATCTAAAAGGCATAACCATCGCTATTGTCAGCTGTGATCCCTCTCGGCGAAAAACCGGTGGCGCCCTGCTGGGTGATCGAATACGCATGAATGCAATCGGAAGCCATCGAGTTTACATGCGCTCTCTGGCCACGCGCCAATCCAGAACGGAAATATCGGAGGCGATGACCGACGCCATTGAAGTGCTAAAAGCCGCCGGATTCGGTCTCATCATCGCAGAGACAGCCGGCATTGGGCAAGGAGATTCCACCATTACCGATATTTCCGATGCTTCGATCTATGTCATGACCAGTGAATTTGGTGCGGCATCCCAGCTTGAAAAAATTGATATGCTCGATTACGCGGATCTTGTTGCTGTAAACAAGTTTGAAAAAAGGGGCGGTGAAGATGCGGTTCGGGATGTTCGGAAACAGCTTCAACGAAACCGGAGGGCCTACAACACGGCGCTGGAAGACATGCCGGTATTCGGAACGATGGCATCTAAGTTTAATGACGACGGTGTTACGGCCCTTTATCATGCCGTTCTGGAAACCATCGCCGAAAAAACGGGCGTAAACTTTAATTCCAAACTGGCAAAACCGCACCGAAAGACCTCAACATCGAAGACAATTGTTATCCCACCCACAAGTGTACGTTACCTATCGGAAATTACGGAAACGATTCGCCAATACGATCATCACACGGAAACCCAGGCAGAAGCCGTCCGGCAATTCTGGCATTTGAATGAAGCGTTGAAGGCAATCGATTCAAATGAGACACAGGATACGACCGTTCTGATCGAACGATTGAAAAAAGAATGCGCCAAAGCAGAAACGGCTTTAGATGCAGAGACCCAACAGATTCTGAAAGAGTGGAAAGATATTCAATCAATATACAATAAAGACGAGCTGATTTACCAGGTAAGAGATCACCAGATCCGAGTACCGCTTTTTTCGGAATCTCTGTCGCACACAAAAGTTCCCAAAATCGCACTTCCCAAGTTCAAAGATCCTGGAGAGATTTATAAATGGTTACGAAAAGAAAATGTTCCGGGCCGATTCCCCTTTACAGCCGGTGTATTTCCATTGAAACGGATAGATGAAACCCCCACACGAATGTTTGCCGGCGAAGGGGATGCTGCGAGAACAAACAATCGATTTAAACTGCTGTCTGCCGATTCTGAGGCCAAGCGATTGTCCACGGCTTTTGATTCCGTGACATTGTACGGTTACGACCCGGATAGTCGCCCGGACATTTATGGAAAGGTCGGCACCTCGGGTGTTAGCATCTGCACACTGGATGATATGAAAACCTTATATGGCGGGTTTGATCTGTGTGCGCCCAATACGTCGGTTTCTATGACCATCAATGGTCCGGCTCCGATTATCCTTGCCATGTTTCTAAATGCGGCCATCGATCAGCAATTCGATCGGTTTAAAACCGAGAATGGAAGAAATCCCGCAGAGGAAGAAAAAAACAACATTCGATCCATGGTATTGTCTACCGTTCGTGGAACCGTACAAGCAGATATTCTCAAAGAGGATCAGGGGCAAAATACGTGTATCTTTTCCATCGATTTTTCGTTGAAAATGATGGGAGATATCCAAGAATATTTCATCGAAAATGATATCCGCAACTTTTATTCTGTATCCATATCCGGCTATCATATCGCAGAGGCGGGTGCCAACCCGATTACACAACTCGCCTTTACGCTGGCCAACGGATTTACATACGTCGAATATTACCTATCCCGTGGGATGACGATTGACAGTTTTGCTCCGAATCTGTCTTTTTTCTTCTCAAATGGAATGGATCCCGAGTATACGGTGATTGGAAGGGTCGCACGCCGTATATGGGCAGTTGCAATGCGGGAAAAATACGGTGGTGACGAAAGATCTCAAATGTTAAAGTATCATATTCAAACATCGGGCCGATCCCTTCACAGTCAGGACATTCAATTCAACGATATAAGAACAACGCTGCAGGCTCTCTGTGCCGTATACGACAACTGCAATAGTCTACACACGAATGCGTTCGATGAAGCCATTACCACACCAAGCCGCGAATCGGTGAGGCGCGCGCTATCGATTCAGCTTATCATTAATCGTGAGTGGGGACCCGCAAAAAACGAAAATATGAACCAGGGCAGCTATATTGTGGAAGAGTTAACCCAACTCGTTGAAGAAGCCGTTCTTATGGAATTTGATCGGATAAATGAACGCGGTGGTGTATTAGGTGCCATGGAAACCGGGTATCAGAGAAGCAGCATTCAGGAAGAATCGATCTTTTACGAATCGCTGAAGCACGATGGACAGATCCCTATTATTGGTGTAAACACGTTTCGAGATCCCGATGCGACCGGCGAAGAACTCAGTGAGTCCGTTGAACTGACCCGGGCAACCGAACAGGAGAAACAATCCCAGTTAAGACGGCTGAATGAATTAAAAAAACGAAATAAAAACCGGTCACCGGACGCGCTGAAACACCTTCAGAAAGTCGCGCTGTCCGGCGAAAACATTTTTGCAGAGTTGATGGATACCGTTCGGGTTTGCACTCTGGGCCAAATTACGCAGGCCCTTTTTGAAGTTGGCGGAAAGTATCGGCGGAATATGTAAATAAGGAGATAACACATGCGAGAAGCAGTAATTGTAAGTGCGGTACGAACCCCGTTGGGCAGTTTCAACGGATCACTGAGTAGCATTGGTGCAACAAAACTGGGAGCCATTGTCATCGAATCTGCCATTGAACAAGCCGGCATCAAGAAAGGAGATGTCAATGAAGTCATCATGGGCATCGTGCTCCCTTGCGGTTATGGCCAGAACCCGGCAAAACAGGCCGCTGTAATGGCGGGTTTGCCCTGGGAAGCAGAGTGTTTCACGGTAAATAAGGTATGCGGCTCCGGATTAAAATCCGTAATGCTTGCCGCCCAGGCCATCCAGCTGGGAGATGCGGACGTTGTGGTCGCCGGCGGTATGGAAAACATGAGCATGACACCCTATTACCTGGAGAAAGCGCGGTTCGGTTATCGCATGGGCCCTGCGCCTATGCAGGATCACATGGTTCACGATGGACTATGGGATATTGTAAACGATTTTCATATGGGTATCTCAAATGAGCTTTGTTCCGAAAAATACCGTGTCAGTCGGGAAGCTCAGGATCAATTTGCTGCGGAATCCTACAAACGCGCTTTTTCTGCCATTCGAACCGGCCGATTCAAAGAAGAAATCACACCGGTCATGGCGCCGCAACGAAAGGGGGATCCCACCAGCTTCGATACCGATGAGTGCCCGAGAGAGACAACCTATGAAACGCTTTCTAAAATGAAACCGGCCTTTAAAGAAAACGGTGTCGCCACTGCCGGCAATTCGTCCATTATCAGTGACGGCGCGGCAGCTGCAGTTGTAATGTCAAGAGAAAAGGCCGAATCCCTTGGATGCCGAATCCTTGCGACCATCGGCGCACAAGCATCTTATGGAATCGACATGAAATACGTACTCGTGGCGCCCATTTGGGCGATTCCGAAATGTCTTAAAAAAGAAGGTATCGACACATCTGATGTCGATTTATATGAGATTAACGAGGCATTCAGTGGTTCAACGGTTGCGGTATTGCAGGAACTTGAATTAGACCCTGCCACCGTCAACGTAAATGGAGGGAGCGTCGCGTTGGGACATCCCATCGGAGCCAGCGGGTGTCGTGTGCTGGCGACCCTGTTGCACGAAATGATAAAACAGGAAAAAAAGGTCGGTCTTGCGTCACTTTGCCTCGGTGGCGGAGAGGCGGTGGCAATGGTGGTGAAACGCCCCTAGTTCCAAATTCAGATATAGTTAACCAGTAAACTATTCAACGAGATCTGAAATCAGAACCCTGAAATCATAGCCACATAAAAAGGAGATTACCATGGAAATCAAAACATTGGGTGTGGTCGGTGCCGGTCAGATGGGAAACGGAATTGCCCAGGTAGCCGCCGTGAGCGGCCTAAACGTCGTGATGAACGACATCGAGACACGGTTTGTCGAACGCGGATTGGCGACCATCACAAAACTACTAAACCGCGGAGTCGAAAAGGGAAGAATGACCGAAGCGGAAAAGAATACGGTTTTAGGGCGAATTAAAACCAGTGTGGAAATCAAAGATATGGCCTCGGTTGATTTTGTTGTGGAAGCGGCAACAGAAAATGAACCCATCAAATTTAAAATCTTAAACGATTTAGACACCGTCTGCCGGCCTCAGGTTATCCTTGCCACAAACACATCTTCCATTCCCATCGGAAGAATTGCCGCTCAAACAAAGCGCCCGGACAAGGTCATCGGGATGCATTTTATGAATCCGGTTCCTATTATGAAGCTGGTTGAAGTCATCCGTGGACTTGCGACCTCTGAGGAAACGTTCCAAACAACCTGGGAGCTTGCGCAAAAATTCGGGAAAACGCCTGCAGAAGCAAACGACTTCCCCGGCTTTATTGCCAACCGAATCCTGTTACCCATGATCAATGAAGCGGTCTACTGCCTGTACCACGGGGTCGGCACACGAGAAAATATTGACACCGTGATGAAGCTTGGCATGAATCACCCCATGGGACCGCTGCAACTGGCGGATCTCATCGGATTAGATACCTGTTTGGCCATCATGGAAACGCTTTATGAGGGGTTCAAGGACTCCAAATACAGACCCTGTCCCCTCCTGCGAAAATATGTGGAAGCCGGTTGGCTTGGTAAAAAAACAGGACGTGGGTTTTATGAGTATTAATTTTAGTAAAGATTCGGGTCCAGAGGGCCCGGCTTTGGTTCACCCCGGAGGGGTGATATGCATGGTAACGTTTACCAGCAGTGATAAGATTTGATCTATGGCAAAGCCGATCATCTCTGACCTGGCCTTGAAGACCAGGTTTTCGATTTTTAACAAACCCTAAAACACGAGAGTTGATCTACGGTTTAAAAAATAGGATGCATCCCATTTTTTAAAGGAGTCACTATGGCGAGAAAAAAAGCAGACACCATCGAACCCGTGGGAAAGCAAATCAAAAAGGTCAGGGAACAAAAAAAATTGACCCTCGACTGGATGGCCAACGAAACCGGATATTCAATTGACTACCTTAAAAAAATCGAGGCGGGCAAAGAAATCCCTCCGGTGGGTACACTTTTGACCATCTCCAGAGCGTTGGATTTAGAATCCGGTTTTTTCTTACGGGAGCAGGAAGCCAACCTAAACCAGCGTATTAAAGCATACACCAAACGCACGGAAAACTATGCCTATACAACCTTGACACCCGGGGCGGAAAATAAACACCTGAAAGGGTTTCGTGTCACCGTCGATGCGATGAAGGAGCACACAGGGGTCGGTTATTTACATGAGGGGGAAGAGTTTGTATATGTGTTGTCCGGGAAAATCGAAGTGACTGTGGGCGAACACGTCAACAAACTGGCGACCGGTGACTCCCTTCATTTTAATTCCGGTGTCCGGCACAAAATGAGAAACATCGGAAAACAAAAAACAGAATTACTCGTCGTCATCTACGGCCCCTAAATTATTGACATATTTTTTTCTGTTCTTTTATGCAAATCGAAAATATAAAACGGAACTGTCTATGACATTTAACCTCACAGATGAACAACTCATGATTCAGACCATGGCCAGAGAGTTTTCAAGAAAGGTGCTTGCGCCGACGGCCATGGAACGAGATCGCAGCGGTGAATTTCCAGCCGAGAATCTAAAAAAGATGGGAGAGCTGGGCTTCATGGGAATGATGATTCCTCCGAAATACGGAGGAGAGGGAGCAGACACCGTGAGCTATGTGCTTGCCCTTGCTGAAGTGGCGCATGCATGCGCTTCTACTGCCGTGGTAATGTCGGTTCAAAATTCCATCGTCTGTGAAAGTATCTATCGATACGGTACTGAGGATCAGAAACAAAGATTCCTAAAACCGCTGGCCTCTGGAGATATCCTTGGCGCATTTGCATTGACCGAGCCCCATGCGGGGTCGGACCCGGTCAGTCAATCGACATCCGCAGTGCGGGAGGGTAAATTTTATATTTTAAACGGTACGAAACGATTCATCACCTCTGGAAAGAATTCCAGAATTGTCGTTGTCACTGCGAAAACAGACGAAAGCAAAAGACACAAGGGAATCAGTGCGTTTATCATAAAAAAAGGGGCCGCAGGGTTTGTCGTCGGAAATCCGGAAAACAAAATGGGACTCTGTGCATCGGACACCACCGATCTATTATTCGAAGACTGCCGTGTTCCTGTCGAAGACAGGCTTGGTGAGGAAGGAGACGGTTTTAAGATCGCCATGAGCTGTTTGGATGGAGGGCGGATCGGTATCGCTGCTCAGTCCATCGGTGTTGCTCAAGCGGCATTGGATGCATCCGTAAAATACGCCAAACAGCGAAATCAATTCGGTCAATTAATTTCGAAATTTCAAGGGTTACGTTGGATGATTGCCGATATGGCAACCGAAATCGAAGCGGCCCGCCAACTGACCCTCGCCACTGCAATCAGAAAGGACAGAGGAGAAACATTTACGATTCAGGCTTCGATGGCAAAATTGTATGCCTCAGAGATGGTAAACCGGGTTACATCAAAAGCACTTCAAATTCACGGAGGCTATGGGTTTATCAAAGATTATTCTGTGGAGCGCTTCTATAGAGATGCGAGAGTCTTTACCATCTATGAAGGGACTTCCGAGATCCAGCGAGTTGTAATTTCCAACCACATTTTCAAAGACAAACGCAAACCCTGACCGCAAAAACTTGAAAGCCGTTGAATCGCAGGTCGGAAATATCCTCTCCACATCAAAAAGCTGATTTAACGGCATAAAAATGGGATGAAAGACAGGAGCCACGTTATGCATGATTTTCATCCCCTTAGGTAACGGGTCCTCTTATCCGTCTTTTACATCAGCGGTGTCTTCACAATCATCTCCAGCGTGTGCACTCTGGGCGACTGGCACACCAGAAACAAAATGGCATCTGCAATCTCATCGGGTGTCGTCAGATGCTCCAGCACATCATCCGGGTGGTTATCCCGGCGCATTTTTGTATCGACCGGCCCTGGACAGACCACCGACGCCTTCACACCATAGGGTCGGCCTTCGGCCTCCGTTGTCTGGGTAAACCCGACCACGGAAAACTTCGATGCTGCATAGGCGCCAAAATTCGGGTTGCCCTGCTTTCCCGCCATCGACGCCACATTTATGATATGTCCGCGACCCTGTTCGCACATCTGGTTGAAAACCGCCTGTGTACAGAGAAACACCCCTTTCATATTCACCTGGTAATTAAGATCGAAATCTTCCTCCCGGATCTTCGGGATGGGATTGTGAATGGCCACACCCGCATTGTTCACCAGAATATCGACCTTCCCGAACCGCTCGTAAGCTGCCGCTGCCATAGCCTCCACCTGTGTCTTCTGGGTGACATCGGTGGGCACCGCAATCGCTGTAACCCCCAGTGCCTGGCATTCTTTGGCCACCGCCTCGATCTCTGAGTCGGTTTTGGCAGCCAACAAGAGGTTTGCACCGTTTTGAGCAAATGCCAACGCCGTTGCATGTCCGATCCCGCGCCCTGCGCCGGTAATAATAGCCGTCTGATCTTTGAGTCTCATGTTCACCTCTTTAATTGAAAATTATTTTTTTCTCTCTGCCTTGAGCAATTCAATCAGAAATTTATCCCTTCGTTCGATTGTCTGATTCACATCCCGTTTTGACCAGTCGTAAAATCCTTTACCGGATTTTGCCCCCAAATTGTCGGATGTCACCAGATCCTTAAAGAATCCAGCAGGTTTGGTTTCATTACAAAGCGCCTCGCACATATAGCTTTGAATAGCATATACCATATCTAAGCCAACAACATCTTGGTGCTCCAGAGCCCCGTATACCGGGGTACGTCTGCCAAATCCATTCGATATCGCGGTATCCACGTCTTCAACCGATGCAATGCCTTGCTGAACGATATAGATCCCTTCCCGGACCAGTGCATGGAACAGGCGGTTGCCCAGCTGCCCCGGGGTATCTTTTAGAACAACCACCGGTTTTTTCCCGGCCTGCGTCAATAATGTAACCAACGTGTCGATCGTTTCATTCGACGTTTTTTCACCTTTTACGACATCCACAAGGGGCATGAGGTGTGGGGGATTCCAGAAATGTGTGACAGCGAACCTTTCGGGGCTTTTAAGCGCCCCGGCAATTTGCGTCGCAGGCAGTCCGGAGGTATTTGATGTCATAATTGTATGGGATGGGCAAGCATTTTCGACGCGGGCAAATAATTGCTTTTTAACTTCCACGTCTTCGACAATGGATTCGGTGATGAGATCCGACTTGGCCACGGCGTTATCCAAATGAGTGCTGCCGGTTATTCTTGCCAGTGCCTCGGTGCCTTCGTCACCCGTGATGATCTTTTCTTCCGACAGCGTCTTGATAATGTTCCGGCAGGAATTTATGCCCCTTTCCATGCTCTCATCGGTTCTGCCCCATATCGTGACGGTGCATCCCACAGATGCCATCGTGTACGCGATACCCGGGCCCATCATGCCGGTTCCGATCACAACAACGTTCTTGATATCTTCCGGTTTCACTATAATAACTCCTTTTCTGATTTAGCTAAGGATTGTTTAGCCGCAGACTCACGCAGACAATCACAGACACAGAATAATCGTAAAGAATCCAGATCCAGAGGGCTCGACTTTGATTGCCCCTGCAAGGGCCTCGCTTTGAAAAAATCGCTGCGTGTTTAAAGTTAAAGATGATTTACAGTGCCTTATTGAAGTAGGCGTTGTCGCGCGATCCCTTTATTGAATATTGCGCATTTTGTGGAAGAATTTTTTTTTAGCCACAAAGACACAAGGCCACAAAAAAATATATATTTACTTAGTGTCTTTGTGCCTTTGCGGTCAAGCCTTTTAAATAATTGATCCGCCCAAGGCGAACCTCCGGCGGATCACTTTAGTTCACTTTAGCTCACTTGTTATATCTGTTAAATCCTTTGCATTCTTGTCTCGTAAAACTCGATTTTACCGCAGCACTGACATCGGGAACTTACTTGATAGCCCTATTAAATAGGGTGAATCTGTGGCTAATTATTTTGGATTTCGCTGATCGATAGCAAATACTCCCGGCTTTTGACGGCATCGTGAAGCGGTTCGTCTGTGGGGGCATTTTCCAGCAACAAATCTCCGCTGTAGCCATCTTTTTTCAAACGTTTTAAGATTGCCTTAAAATCAACATAACCATCGTTTATTTGAGTTGTAACACCATCGGATGTCTTCTGTTTAAGATGAACGGAAGTAAGGAGATCCATACGAACGGCATTCCAAAAGTCCGCCGGTGGGGTCAATGAAGTGCCATCGGTTTTGAATGTGTTCGCCTCATCATAGGCTAACAATACGCCGCCTTGTGCCGCCAGATTCAGCGTAAGGGGCGCGGTCAGTTGTGCATTTTCCACCGCAAGGATTAGCGAATAGTTCGGCAGCACCCCTCCATATCTTTTTAAATTTACAATCGTTGCGGAGGTATCCACCTCTCCGCTAAACTCAGGATCTACCAGCCGTAATCGTGCCTGATTCGGGCAAAAAAAATACGCCAATTTCTTTGCTCGCGCAATTCGCTGATTGTCCACTTCAATAGTATCCGGCAGAACGTGCCACGGATAGGCCATGGCATAACTAAAAACGATCCCTGTGGCCGATTTAAAAAGTTCTTTGGCATGGCCAAACACCGCGTGATCTTCCGCTTTGATCAAATTAGAAGAAGGCTGAGATACAGCGATGTCCTCACAAATCGCTTTCCACTCAGCGTCTGTGTATCGCGTCATTGCCGCCTCGATATGGTGGAGGAATTCTCCGAATCCCGACTGGCGGAGATAATCTCCATCTCTAATCTCCATATGTTCAAAACCGTTTTTATAAAACAGCGTCAAAAGATCTTCAAATCGATCGCCACGCTCTAAACGCTCGGCCCAGATATTCGTTACGATCCCTAGTTTTTCAAACATAAGCCGTTGGCCTTTCCGGTTAGTAATCCTTAAAGATCTGTGATGCTTGCTCGATATCTTCGGGGCAGAAAACGAAGAGACATTTTTCATCCGGTGAAGATACAGAACCATAGACATAGTTGATATTGAGGCCTTCTTCTCCGAATTTGGATGCAACACTTGCCAGTTCTCCGGCTTTATTCTCCAATTCAATGGCAATCACCGGCATGATGTCAAACAGATAGTCGTTTTTCGAAAGAATATCGACAGCTTTATCGGTATCATCGGCCAGAAAGCGAATTAAAGCGAATTCGGCGGAGTCTTTCCGCATGGAGTTATAGCTCGCCACCGATGCTACTCGTTTCAATGACCTCCCTCTGGCTTCAAACAGCTTCTGTACATAGGCGGAAGCATCCTGAATGGTGAGCGCATCAATGTTGATTCCGGAGGTGCCTAACAATGATGAAAATTTGCCCAGCTCCCCCGGAACGTTCTTTAAGAAAAGATTAATCTCCGTACGGACCATACTTTGCTCCCTTTTTAAATGGTTTTAACCCATTCCACTTGTCCCGCTTTTAACTATCTCGATCCATTCCAAAATCAAAAATCGAAAATCCTATCCCCCTCCATAGCGTTCTTTGATCTTGGCTCTATCCGGCGAACCGTCGGAAAGAATCGGAAAATCAGAAATAAATTCAACATATTGCGGTTTCTTATAACGGGCAATTCGGTCACCCACAAACCGAATCAGCGCCTCGGAATCGAGCTGCTTCCCGGGCTTTAGCCGGCATACGGCTTTAATGCCCTCTTTCCACTTCGGATCGGGTACCCCAAATACCACTGCCTTGTCTACACTCGGGTGCTCTAAAATAACGCGTTCCACTTCCATCGGGTAGACATTTTCACCACCCGGTTTAATGAGTTCCTTATCCGCTTTCCTGCCTTCATACCAGAGAAATCCGTCTGTATCAAAGCGGCCCAGATCACCGGTATGATGCCAGCCCCCGCGAAACGTCTGAGCGGTATCATCCGGTAAATCCCAATAGCCTGTGAACACATTGGGGCCTTGGACGACGATTTCCCCAATCCCTCCTTCCGGCACCTTTCTATCTTTATCGTCAACCAACCGGACATTTGTCAACTGAAGCATTTTGCCTGCTGAACCGGGTCTGTCGTTGTAGGGACCAAGGGTCGCGAATCCGGACACCTCTGTCTGTCCGTACACGCTGTAAAACGTTCCGCCGGTAATATCCTGGTATTTTTCAATGGTAGGCGCGCCATCGATTCCAGCTATCGCCCTGAGTGATTTTATATTTATCCTCTTTGATTCCTGAACCTCAATAATGGATGAAAGCACAGGTGCAAAATCGAAGAGCACCGAAACCTGTTTATCCCGAATGAGTTCTGCAGCCTGAGAGGCGTCAAATCGACTCATGTTGATATTTAGCGCCCCCACATGAAAACTCATGGTCGTCATGAAAAGACCGGCCACATGAAAAAGAGGCAGAAGGTTCAAATGAACATCGTCTGCTTGAATATGCATACCCTGACTCAGATGAATATTTGAACAGATCATGTTTCTTTGGCTTAGCAATGCGCCCCGAGGTCTTCCCGTCACCGCCGCCGTATGGATTATGACGGCCCCGTCATCCGCGGACACATCCACCGGCTCGAACTTGCCGTCATTGTCCAGCAAGGCCTCAAAATCGGAGAAATCGCCCCCCGGAGGTTTGAGATTGAATAATTTCTTCACCGATGAAAGCTTATTGTTAATCTCTCCAATCATATCCTGATATTCAGGATCGACAAAAAGAATTTCAGGTGCACCATCATCTAAATTAAACAACGCTTCTTCAGCTGAAAGTCGCCAGTTGACGGGCAGAACAACGGCACCGGTGGCGGCCGCCGCGCCGTAAAGCAAAAAGTATTCGAGGCAGTTTTTACCGAAAACACCCAGCCGATCGCCCCTTTTCAGGCCGATCTTCAGCAACCCCTTCGCCAATCGATCTACCTTTTCTTTGAATTCGGTAAAGGTCAACCGGCGGTCGTCGTCGACTTCACACCAGGCCGGCCGGCGGTTGAAGCATACGGCATTGCGGTTAATGAGATCGTAAAAAGTATAGTCATACAGTCCCATAAAAATTAACCTCGTACAAACTTTCCCTCTCGGTCCGGTGTTTCCGATTAAACTTGGAAAACAGGCCCATTATATAAAATAAAACGCGTTGTCTGGCAGATACAGGTTCACTCTCAGTGTCTGCCCTTTACCGTTGGCGATAGCGAAAAGGCCAGGCACTGAGAGTTATCTTGAAAACCAAAAAAACCACTGTCAGCGACGCTTTTCTCAAGGAAATGTAGCGTTGAAAGGTACTACTCTGGTCAGACCGTCGGCCTTGAATACCGCCGACCCCTCATTTACATTGAGCGGAAATGAAAAATCCGGTGCTCCGGTCCACCATTTTTCGAGTTGATCCCAGAAGCTAATCCCTTTTTCTTTCAACTTAAATCCGCCGGTCACCAGCAGGCTCATTTGTACCGGCCTGACATCGAATAAAGCGTGTATCCGCATCTGATTGGTCTTACCAGCGGGTATCCACATGGTCTCGGGGGCAATAACCCTGTTAAGTCCGAACTCTTCAAAGGCAACTGAAAAGCTGAAACCCTCCAACATTACCGGATAATTGTTGGGATTTGTGATTTCAAAAATGAAGGCGTAGTCCAATGGTGCGCCGTTATTGCCGGCCTTGCCTTTGTCGGGCTTCACCTTGGCACCGTAAAACCACCAGCCGAAATAATGCTCCAATTCCACATGGCTCAGCGTAATAGTCGGGCTCTTGAAATTACTCTCACTCGGTTTCTGCATGGCTACGCAGCCGGTCATCAGAACGGCAATAACCAGGACACTCAAACAAATTCGTAATATCGCATTTTTTTGCATATTTCCCTCTCATTCCATTTAAGGGTTTAGGTAACCCACCGTTTTCTTCGCTTATAATGCTTGACATCGCGAAAACTTTTCCTCCTCCCAAAATCGGTCATACCCAGATAGAAATCCTTGATGTCCGGATTCTCCCGCAGCTTCTCAGCAGTGTCATCCATGACAATGCGCCCGTTTTCCAGCACACAGGCATGGGGCGCAACATTGAGGGCAAGTTTGGCATTCTGTTCCACCAAAAGAATTGAGATTTTCTCTTCGCGGTTGAGCAGGGTAATAATATTGAAAATCTCATGGATCAGAAGCGGAGCCAGTCCCATGGAGGGCTCATCCAACAGAATCAGCTTGGGACTTGTCATCAAGGCACGTCCCACAACCGTCATCTGCTGTTCTCCACCACTAATAAATCCCGCAGTCTCATTGCGTTTTTCTTTTAACCGCGGAAAATAGTGATAGACCATCTCCAAGCCGTCTTTATAAGAACGGCCGTGCTTTTTCATGTGCGCACCAACTTTCAGGTTCTGCTCCACCGTGAGATGTTCAAATACGCGGCGGCCCTCGATAACCTGAACAATACCCATCTTGGCGATCTTTTCAGGACCTAGTTTGTCGATGCGCTCGCCCATGAATTCGATCGACCCGTCGGTAACCTCTCCGTCTTCATGTTTCAATAGACCGGAGACTGCCTTTAAGGTCGTGCTCTTACCGGCCCCATTGGCTCCCAGAAGCGCCACAATACCGCCTTCCGGAACCTCAATAGAGACTCCTTTGATCACTAGAAT
>JAHEHB010000274.1 GCA_024644775.1 Deltaproteobacteria bacterium | reverse complement strand
GAAGATGGGAAATCCGATAAATCTGTTGGTCAGAACCAAGTCGATGCTCCGGGAAATATCGACACGCTGTTTCGTGGTAGAGGTCTGTATTTCCTTTATGATACCGGAAATGAATCCATACCGTTCATCGGTCATCACAATTTGAGGATCATCATCGAACCGGTCCGTTAAATGGTTGCGCAGATTTTCCGCCTGCCCGAGGATATTCGTACCGTGGAGTCCGGCATGTTGTCGAATTCGTTGCTTTACGATTTTGTCATCTTCCAGCAGTTTGATGGCCGTCCAACGAATACTATAGGGAAGGTTGCCGTTGGCGTTGTCTTCAATATAAAGCTGAAGCGTTTGGATAGAATCCTCAACATCCTTGCTGTATTTAACATTGCGACCTTTATTGGCCCGGGTATTCGATTCTGCTAAATTTACGGCCTGTTTCAGCAGTGTATCGATACCCTCGTTTTTGTTTCCGATAGTAAACACGACAGGCACATCGAGAAGCTCGGAGAGTTTTTCTGAATCGATTTTCATTCCCCGGGAACGGGCTAAATCAGCCATATTCAGTGCGAATATGACCTTGCAGTCGAGTTCTCGTAGTTGAGTCGCCAAATAAAGGCTGCGTTCTAAATTGGAGGCGTCAATAATATCGATGACCACATCCGGGGACTCATCGAGAATATAATTTCTGGCGACGATCTCTTCTATGGAAAAAGGGGTTAGACTGTAAGTTCCAGGAAGGTCGATAATTTTTAATTCATACCCGTGTTTTCGTATCGTTCCTTCTTTTTTTTCAACCGTTACCCCGGGCCAATTTCCGACTTTCTGTCGGGTTCCGGTAATCGCATTAAATGTGGTGGTCTTTCCTGAATTCGGGTTGCCTGCAAGCGCGATGGTGAGTCGATTTGGAGTCATCGCGCGGATCCTACCGTACATTACCCACTGTAATTTTTGCAGCTTCTTCAACCCGGAGGGAGACGTGATATCCTTTTACAATGAGTTCCATGGGATCCTTGAGGGGGGCGTACTTTTCCACATACACATCGGTGCCTTTTAAAATGCCCATTTCAAGAATTCTTCTTCGAAGAATCCCGTTTCCTCCGACACGGATAATGGTTGCCGATTGACCTTTTTTGAGCTCGCTCAATACCATTGACCATCCTTTTTAAGCCGACATGATGATAAAACTCTGGAACCGCATTGTTGCATTTCATACGGATACTTATAAATAATTACAAGGGCATAGCTTGTCAATACGGCAAATCGTGGCGAGTAAAGAATCCAGGATCAAAGAAACGGGTATTCGTTTTTTAAAAATCGAAAACCTGTTCTTCAAAGCCAGGTCAGTGATGATCGGCTCTGCCATAGATCAAATCTGTTCATGGTTTCAGGTTTCGGGTGTCAGGTTTCAGCACCGCCGTCGGCCAAAAAAATCGGCCGGTCTGATCGAAAAAAAACGTAAATATCGAATCCTGAACCATGAGCACCAATTTGGTAAAAACTGAAGGCCGGCTCCGGTGAAAAATTGTTCATTTCATGGGCGACTACGACACACCGTGTCGATTTCGGTTGCTGACACCCGATCCGCCGGCGGAAAACCTTATCACTGCAGGCAAACGTTACCAGGCATATCACCCCTCCGGGGTGGACCAAAGCCGGGTTCTCTGGCCCCGGATCTTTACTCTGCTATTGGCTGTTTTTGCTTTTCGTCCACCAAGCTGCCAGCACCCCGGAGATAAAACCAAAAAAGTGACCCGTCCAGCTTATCCCCGGCCGATAGGTCAGTAGGGAAAAGAGAGCGCCTCCGTAGCCGAAAAAAATAACCACGGAGCAAAGTAAGGATATCCAATCGCGGCGAAAAATACCGATGAACATCAGAAAGCCGATCAAACCAAAAATAATTCCGCTGGAGCCGATATGAATGGTATTGCTTTTCCCAAACACCCAAACGAGCCCCCCGCCCAAAAAAGTGATGATCAAAAGGGCTGTGATCGTCAATTTTCGGCTGAAAGACAGTGAGGCCGTCAATAAGAGAAAAAGCGCACCGGTATTGGCGGCAAGATGGCCGAAATTAATATGCAAGAGCGGGCTAAGGGCGATTCCCCATAAATGGTTAACACGGCGTGGTTGCAAACCGAAAAACATTAGATTTATCGGCAAAACCAGGTCAAGAAGATATACCACCCAAAGAATGGTTACAGCCGCGAGGGATAGGTGTAAATTTTGTCGGATCTTCATATCGTATTCTCAGAGGGATTCTACGATGGGGAGGATACGGGGGAGCAGATCGTAAGTCAAGGAAAAGAGGTAATCAATAAATAGGTGCATCCAAAGCGCCTGCAAATCCTGTCAAAATACTCATTGACAACAAAGAGTCGGTTATGCTACCGGAAGCACATGCGCGGGTAAAGCTGTCGGTTTCGACAGATAGGGCAACTGCGTCACTCATCATACAATTCACATGTCGATATAAAACGGTTTTCAAAAAACGAGATCTTTTCCATTAACCAGTTGCCGTACGGGCAGTTTGGGTCTGAGCAACGGGGTCGGGTTCTATCTGTTTGGGCAAGGCTCAATGCGTTATACAAGTTAAAATCTTCTATAAATCTACTCTTTATAAGCGAAATCGTATCAATGGAATTACTCAGAGCTTACCCTCGTATCAACTGAGGAAGGACGGTGGAAAGTGGCGAATAATATCCTAAACAAATCGAAAGATCTTCCTGCGGAAAACAGGGTGGTTCAACCGCTCTCTGGAAGGGCAGAGTTTAATCTAAAAGAGTTTTTTAGCTTAGAAATTTTCGAGGTGTTGCCCTTGATTTTGTTTTTGCTGGGAACGTTTGTATTCCTATCAATTTTTGCAGATGGGTTCTTAACTGTAAATAATTTGCTTAACGTTCTCAGACAAATATCCTATAGCACGATTCTAGCGATAGGACTCGGCATTATCATCATCGGGGGAGGTATAGATTTATCTGTCGGAGCCATCGCTGCATTTGCCGGCATTATATCCGCAGCCTCTCTAGAAGCAGGGATAAACACCTACATAGCGATTTTGTTTAGTCTTGTAATAGGGGTAGCCTGTGGAATTTTTAATGGAACAATGATCGCCTACATCGGCATTCCTCCGTTTATCATGACGCTGGCCTTGGGTTTTGTCAACCAGGGCATCATCTTCACCTGGACCCGGGGATATCCCATCTATGACGGTTTTACCGATCAATTTCTTTTTTTAGGTATAGGATATCTCTTTAATATCCCGACGCCGGTAATAATAATGTTAATCTTTTTGACTATTTCCTATATATTCATGAGTAAAACCTCTTTTGGACGTTATATTTATGCGCTTGGCAGCAGCGAAGAATCTCTGAGGGCTTGCGGAATCGATACGAAGAAAATTAGATTGCTCACTTACATTTTTTCTGGTTTTCTTTCTGCGGTGGCTGGAATCGTAATGACCGCAAGAATGCAGTCCGGGCAACCTGCTATCGGTATGGGGGGAGGTCTGACCTTGCTTCTGAACTCAATTACGGGAGTAATTTTAGGTGGAATTGACCTGTCTGGAGGAAAGGGGTCACTATTCGGTATATTGGGAGGCACACTTTTTATTGGGATCCTGACCAATGGTCTTGCTATTTTAGGGTTCGGCACATATCGTCAGATGATAATTATCGGGTTAGCATTAATGGCGGCTTTGTGTTGGAATGTACTGCGGGTGAAAAAGTAGTAGAGAGGGGAGATGTCTCGCGTAGGGCAAAGGATTCAATAACTTTCACAAATCAACAGATGGAATATAGCCTGTTGAAGGGCGCTGTTGTTGAGGCCTTAATCCTAAGTCTGGAGGAGTATAACCGTGGAGAAAAAACCGGTTGTTGAAATGAAAGGTATAACCAAGAATTTTGGAGGCGTACAGGCCCTTGATAATGTTGATTTTGAGGTCTATGACAACGAAATATTAGCCCTTGTAGGAGACAACGGGGCCGGAAAATCGACTCTGGCGAAAATAATATCCGGTGTCCACCAGCCTGATAACGGTGAGATAATTTTTGAAGGTAAAAGCGTATATATCGTTAACCCAAAACAAGCACGAAGCATGGGGATTGAAATGGTGTATCAGGACCTGGCCTTGTTCAATAAACTTGATGTGGCCAGTAACCTTTTTATGGGAAGAGAGCTCTTTTTAGCAGGGTTGTGCGGGAGGCTTCTCAGGTTTCTAAATAAAAAAGAGATGTATAAAAGGAGTGAACAGATTTTACAGGAAATAAAGATAAATCTCGACTCTCCAAAGAAAAAAGTTGGATATCTTTCGGGGGGACAGCGCCAGGCGATCGCGGTGGGAAGAGCTATTTTCTGGGGGACAAAATTTGTTATTCTTGATGAACCTACTTCGGCTTTAGGTGTAAAGGAATCTCATGAGGTGCTGGAACTTATTAAAGGGTTGAAGGAAAAGGGACTATCCGTCATGATAATTAGCCATAACCTACAACACATTTTTTCCGTGGCAGATCGGATAATTGTTTTGAGGGGTGGCCGGAGAGTTGGGGAGAAGGAGGTGCAGTTTACGACCGGTGATGAGGTTGTGAAGCTGATCGTCGGAGCCGAGGTTATCGCGTAAACAGTGTCTGTAAACGAGCCGACGAATTCTGTATCCAAGGAATTGAGGGATTTCGCATATCAACGGGGTATATTGGGGGGAAGTTGCCCGAGGAGGAATGCCAACTTTGGCATTTTCTTCAGAGACTTACCTGGCAGGTGATTTACAACTTTTCAAAAACCATCATGATAGGAGGAAAAGCTAATGTTACGTAAATCAAAAAACAGAGTGTTTTTCGTGCTTGTAGCAGTTGTTGTCGGAGCATTTGTTTCCTTTGGGTGGACCGAGACAGCGGGGGCAAAAGATTATCGTATCGGTGTATCTCTCAAATCCGCAGACAGTGATTTTTGGCTGGACTTGGCAAGAGGTGTTGAGGATGAGGTAAAAAAATATCCGAATCTTAAAGTAACCATCGTATACGGTGAAAACGATGTCATGACCCAAATCGGTCACGTGGAGAGCCTCGTCGCAGCAGGGGTAGACGCCGTTCTCCTCGCGGCTATAGATGCAACGGCCCTCGGCTCGGCAGGAAAGGTGGTTAATCGGGCCGGCATCCCGCTCTTTGCTGTGGACACGGATGTATACGGTTGCGAAAAGGTAACGCTTATCGCATCGGACAACGTGCTGGCCGGGAAACTGGGCGCTGAGTACATTGTAAAAAGATTAAACGGGAAGGGAAATGTGATATTGATGGAACTCCCACAATCAGATTCGATCCGTGCGAGACTGGAGGGAGTCGATTTAATCTTGAAAAACGAGCCGGGGATAAAAATCATTCATCGCGAAGCACTAAAGGATGCGGCCGAGAGGCCAACCCAGGCCGAGAATCTTCTCACCGCGTACCGGAATATTGACGCCTTTTATTTCCCGTTCGACGCTGCGGCCATAATTTTTTACCGAACCATGAAGGCCATGGGGAGAGACAAAGAGACATTCCTCGCAAGCGTTGATGCTATTGGGGAGGCGAAAAAACTAATAAAGCAAACAGATACCTTTGGAGCGACCGTCGCACAACAGCCGTATGTGATGGGGCAACTTGGCATTCGATACGCGATGCAGTATATAAAAAAGGAGAAAAAAGACTTCGATCCTTTTATCCCTGTTCCCGTAAAGCTAATTACTAAAGAAAACGTTGATAAATAGGGGGGAAGAAACAGAGTTGGACAAGGATCGGATTCGGGGTCAAGGGTTTCCCCGCTTCTGTTTCGCTTCAGACGGGATCTTCGACAGGTTTCAGCTATTCGGAATCAGAACAAACCGGTTTGAATGGAGATGAAATCCCGGTTTGCCGAGGAACCAAAAACTTGATCTGTTTAATTTGTTGCGAAGCGTAATGGTCAAAGGCTCAAAGAAGTTGAAAAAATTTTTGAAAAAAAACATACTAAAAAAGTTACGCTGATTTTTCCTGAAACCTGAACACTGAAACCTGAAACCCAAGGCCATTAGTGATTGTAAGGGTTAACAATTTCACCCCTCTGGGCCAAGATTCTTCACATATCATTCCATTAAAACGTCAGATTTATTCTTTCGCCCGATACAGAGGATTCCTTCAGAGCCTCCATGATCACCTGAACTCTGTAGCCATCCTCAAGGGTCGCGCCATAGGGGGCAACCGGTAGATCATTTACAACGCAGCTGACAAAATGACTTAACGCATGGACATGCCCATATTCCCAGCCGGCGTTATGTCCCCGAGGAAGAATGAGGCAGGCATTGGGGTGAAGGGGTTCGGTCACGGAAATTTGGGTAAATCCTCTAACATCTTCACGCTGCTCATCTTCTAAGTGGACATAAAGATGGTTTAAATCTTCCAGGTCGAACATAATACTTCCTTTTGATCCATTAATCTCCCAGGTGTTCTGATTCTTCCGGCCGGTACTGACCCCCGAGCTTTCAATCGACCCAATTGCCCGGTTTTCGAATTCAACCAGGGCCACATTGCTCTCGTCCGTATCCACCGGTTTATCTTCACCGGAAATCGTTTTCCTTGATGCCGTAAATGTTTTCGATAGTCCACTAACCGATTTTATATTACCCACCAGAAATTGAGCCAGATCGATCATATGGCTCCCGATGCCAAGCATAATGCCGGAACCGGTGCTTGTGGCATATCTCACATTATCCAGGACTTCATCCGGATTGTGCCCCGACTGTTGCAGATACCGGCCACGAAAATGATAGATTGTTCCGATCCTTCCCTCATCAATAATGTTTTTTGCCAATCGAACAGCCGGAATAAATCGATAGTTAAAACAGGTCATGTGTTTGATACCAGCCCCTTCGACAGCCTCTACGAGTTGCTTTGCCTCTTTGACGGTTTTTGCCAGGGGCTTTTCGCATATAACATGTTTTCCGGCTTTAATCGCTGCCAGGGTGGGTTCAAAGTGTAGATAATCATTGGCACAATTATCAAAGATCTCGATCCTGGGGTCCGCTACCAGGTGTTGCCATTCCGTATAGTACCCCTGATAACCGAATCGCATGGCGGAGTCTCTGACTTTTTCCGCGTTTCTTCCGCACATGGCGATAAATTCAGGATATGCGGGTGGATCAGCGTAAGTATAGAGCATTTTCAGATACGCGTTGGAATGGACCTTTCCCATAAACCCATAGCCCAAAACGCCGATTCTTACTTTCTTTATCTCAATATTCGAATAATCGATTTCATAGAAATTGTTCATTGTTTAAATCTCCTTCAAAATTTTAAGGAATCCAAAAAATGATTGCCGTTATTTGATCGTCGTCAAAGGAAGATCCCTATGAAAAGCCGATATTGTAGAGAGTTAATCATGGGAGTTTATAAGGGTGAAAAAGGCAAAATAGCTCGCTGTAGCCAAAGTCACGTAGTTAGTGCCCATCCAGAAATGGCTAATTTCCGCAATATCGGCGTTGGGCTCCGAATTTTAATCCTCAAAATACTCAATGTATTCCTGTGGTTAAAATTCTCGCCCGCCTTGATCTTGCA
>JAHEHB010000273.1 GCA_024644775.1 Deltaproteobacteria bacterium | reverse complement strand
ACAAACAACATGTAACACCGCTAATGGATTTGGAGCCTACCGCATATCAGAGTCATCATACAAACGGACAAGCAACAAATAGGGATAATTATATCTGTGTTTTTCTGTGTGATTCTGTGGCTAATTGGGATGCTGGAATGTTGGGAAAATGGAATACAGATAAACCCAATATTCCATCATTCCTGTATTCCCTTGTTCTCCGCCGCCGGCGGCTGAGCGAAGCGACCTAAATTCTTATCGCGTGGATATTCGAGGTAGGGTATGATCACATCGTTTTTATTCCCGCCGGTTCCGTCATAAGTGACCGATACCACCGGAATGCCTGTTTTTTTCTCTATTTTCCGGGCCATCGCTTCCGTCACCAGAGCGGGGCAGCAAAATGCAGGGTTTGTTTGAACAAAAAGAGTCACATCCGGATGATATTTGGCGATATAGTGAACCTTTAAAATATTGTCCATCGATTCGCCGGTGTTCTCAGTTCGGATATTGTAAGCGGACAGTATTTTTTCCGGTGATTCATCATATTGGGGTTGGGGTTCATCTAAAATCCGTCTAAAGTATTTATAATAGGTGTTCTCCTGCAGTTTTAAGCCGGTAATCAACGCTTTGGAAGACAGGGCATCCAAATAATAACCTTCAACCAACCACTTTCGCAGATAGAGGGTGGCAATCATTCTCATATAGTCGCTATAGGGTGTCGTAATCACCTCACCGCCGTTGGCCTCGATAAAGCGGATAAGATCCTGGTTGATGACGCTGTTATCCCGAGCATATAAATCGCCGAATATCGCCACCTTCGGTCTTTTTTGTTTGGTGATTGCGATGTCCTCAAAATACGACATCGCTTCGGCCAGGGCGTCCTCTTTGGAGCGTTTCCCGCCAAAGGCCGCTGTCCAAATAGCCAGACTTTTTTCAATCGCTGTGTCAGTCTGTTCTTTGACGATTTCATAGGGGCGCAACTTGCATCCGATTCTTTTAAGATATCCCCCAAACATATAGGCAAAATAAACACTTACAGGCAATTTGACGGATAGGTCTTGCAGTGACATCGACCCCACATAGATACCGGCCCTTTCCATGCCGTTCCCATAAGACGCAAGGATCTTTCGAATATGAATGGGGTATAGATGGATATTGCAAGCGACCTTGGAGGCCGCCAACCACAAAACGGTTTTTGAGGGGTTCAGATCATTTTTCTCGATGGTGTCAATAAAATCCTGGGCGATAATGTTGAGCGGAATACATTGGCCGGTATTGTGTCGCAGACTTTTTTGAATGCTGGTTTGGCTTTCCTCCAGCAGTCGTGCATCGATTCCCTCTCGACGCAGAGCCGCCGCAATCAATTGAAGACTCGGTTTGTCCCAGTTAGGAATAAGTAGCGTTTTCCCAAAAAGAGACTTATCCTTTTTCGGGATCAGCGCCGTTACGTATTTAGCGGATGTTTTTTTCGTTTGCGTCGAAAGAGACATGTGGTGGTTTCTGAAAGATCGAATGGCGGCCTCAATGCGCGTTTCGTACCCGACACTCGAATCATGTTCATCCACCTGAAGCACAAGGTACGGCTTGTCATGGGCTTCCATCACTTTTCTAAAGTAGTCCGTTACGAATGAATCCGGGGAACACTTAAAAGAGGTGATAAGCACCGGGTAAGCCCCTTCGGTTTGAGCCGCCACCTCGGCCGACTCCAGAATTTTGGCAGCATAATGCCAATGCAGCTCATTGAGTAGGGGTTCGATGGATTGAACCTCTTTTCGGCCATAAGACAACATGTCTTGAAAAAAGGTTTTTATGCCCAGTGAGGCAAAGATATCCGGAATCCCTTTATTCATCGATGGGGAAAGGATCGTGTAAGGTCTTCCCAGCAACACCGCATAAATGTCCTCCATGTTCCGGGTGGCTTCTTTAAACCGTTCTTTTAGAATCATCAGCGCATTCTGCTTAAACTCCAGCGCTTGGTTATAGGCGGCTGAAACCGCCGCGAAACGGATGGGGGTGTTTTTTAGGGGCTTAAGCATTCGATAGAGCTGCGCTTTGGTGTGAAAAGGGTTGTAAAGATAATGAACAAGCGGCATCAGGCACCGGGCTTGGTTTTTTTCACCGCTTACCGCCGAGGCCAGTGGAGCGGCAAACTGCGTATAGTAACAGTACTGATGTCTGACATCCTTTTTCTGGGATTTTTTCTCAAGATAAACCGGGAGAAAGATAAAATCGGATTTATCCATTAGATATCGGACATGGCCGTGCAGAGCGGTTAGGGGAGCGCAGAATTCAGCATCGGCCATATGTTTTCCCTCTTTAACGGCGTCCCGATAATCCTCGCTGGTAACGGTTTTGATGGCAAGAATATTAAAGAAATACCGCCAGAGTGACAGGTCCTCATGGAGATGGAGGGCGGCTGGAATTCCGATGACATATCCTTCACGATAGTCTCTTGCGGGTTTAAACGCAAAGGCCTTTTTTCTTTCTCTGATCAGATCAAAACCGGATCGGTTCTTGGTAACATATTTTTTCGTGTCGTAATCTCTTCCACAAAGAAATCCATAGGCAACCGTTTCGCCGTCAATCTCCGCAAGTCGTATTTTGCAATGGTTTGTGCATAAATCGCACACTTCAAAATGCAGTGGAATGTTTTTTCGATAAAGGTCGATTCCTCTAAATTTCGTTTCCCCGACACCGTGATCAGCCAGGAGGATCGCCACGCCGAGCGCTCCGGTTAAATGGCAATATTTGGATACATGGATCGGTTTTTTGAGTCGCTGTTCGAAGGCCTCGATCAGCGTCCGGTTTTTAGCGGTCGCCCCTTGAAACAAGACCGTGTTCCCAATGTTGCTTTCCACAGCCACTTTAGTGAGATAGTTTTCGCAGATAGCGTGAAGCACCGCGGCAAGTACCTCATCGACCGTGTACCCTTCGCTGAGATAATGATTGATATCCCTTTCCATGAATACGGTACAGCGGTCGCTGGTGATCGGTGATCTTTTATGCTCGGTGCGCGCAGCGTAATCCGTTAAAGAACAGCCCAGTTTTTGTGCCTGCTCCTCGATAAAACTCCCGGTTCCGGCGGCACATACCGTATTCATGACCGCGAACGTCACCGAGCCGTTTTTCACGGTGGTAAACTTAGAATCCTGACCGCCGATTTCAATGATGGTATCCACTTCGGGGTTGAGCCGGTAAGCCGCTCGGGCATGGGCGGAAATCTCGTCGATAATAAGATCCACTCCAATCACCTGACCGATAAATTTGCGTCCGGAACCGGTTGTTCCGGCGCCGGCAATCTTCACTTCGATTCGTTTTTTCCTCATCAGATCATCGATGGCGGCCAATATCGACTGTAGCGCGGCCAATGGTCTTCCGGCCGTCCGGGTATAAAATCCGGCCAGGACAGCCATGTCTTGGGCCAAGAGGACAGCCTTGGTGCTGGTGGAACCGACATCGATCCCAAGATAAACCGAAACCGTTGTCCCCGGCCGAAGGTCTGCATAAATATCGACCTCCACGGGATTCGAAAACGTCACTTTTTCGGTCTCAAAATCATATTTTTCGGTATCGCCAAAATCAGGATAATCAGACAGGTTGCATTCAAGCGGGCTATGAAAATACTTTTTGGGGCCGGTTTCACGGATCAGAATATCATCCACCGATTTCAGTTTCAGGGTATCGGGCAAACGTGGCTCATTGATCAGGTGGATGGCCGCTCCTATTGCCCCGAAAAGATGTGACTGCGCGTGGACCCGTAAGTCTTTTTCGACCATGGATCGAATGTGCTGAACCACCGCACGATTCTTGGATACCCCGCCCGTGAATATAATGGGTCCACGGGGAGGATCACCGGAAAACAGGCTGTCACAAATATTCTTAGCCAGGCCATAACACAATCCATCACAGATCTCCGGCAGCGTATATCCCTCCTGCTGGGCATGAACCAGGTCCGTTTTTACAAAAACCGCACACCTGGAGGCGATTTTCGGCACCGCACCGCTATTATTAAACGCGATTTCACTCAGTTCCCTTATCCCCCTAAGGTTTAGTCTCTGAGCCTGTTGATCCAAAAAGCTGCCGGTACCGGCGGCACAGGAAGTGTTGGTTTTAAATTTACGATAATTGCCGTGTTCATCAAAACGGATGAGTCCGAATTTTTCACCGCCAACCAATAGAATCGATCCGATTTTTTGATAAAAACGATGCGCTGTTGCAATAACGGCGATTCGGGTATCGTATTGAGCGGTTGTCTTGATAATAGGGGGGGTTGAGGACGTGACGGCAATGCCGCGGGTTTCACTGATATCCAACGTGTTAAAGATACGTTGCAAATTTGTTTCGATCTGCCCTTTGTGGAACGTATAGGCCGTTTTTACCAACCTTTTTTTCAGATCCATCTCGGCAACGGCTATGGCCACCGAACCGATATCGACTCCAATAATATTAGATTGGCGTGACATATGTGCACCTTTGGGTGAATCTGAATTCAGCCGATTGTGGCACATTGGTTCTCAAATCAACGTTCAAGGCAACAAGTTCTAATCTTTTTCATGATCAAAAACATATCCCACCGAACGGAGGCTCTTAAAATAGATCGGTTTTTTGGGATTTTTTTCAAAATATTTTCGAAACCGCACGATAAAATTGTCGACGGTTCGGGATTCCGTTCCCCGAGCATATCCCCAGCCAACCTCCAACAGTTTGCTTCGGGAAATGGGCCTGCCATGATTGACGATAAAAAGCTTTAAAAGCTTAGCTTCCTGCTCGGTCAGCTGTATCTCACGGCCTTGACCGTAAGCAGTTAAAGTAACAAAGTCAATCCAATTATCTCCAAATGTGTAAACCGAGCCCTGTGGTGAAAGATTGGCTTCGTTTTGAGCCTCTACCCCGCCGTGCCGGGACGCCCGGAATAAAAGCCGCTCCAGCCGTAGCAAAAACTCTTCCAGATTGAAGGGCTTGGAAAGATAGTCGTCCACCCCGTGAGAAAAACCTTTCACCTTATCCTCGGAATCACCCTTGGCCGATAGTATCAGAATCGGGATGCGCGTGTCCTTAAAGCGGATTTCGCGAAGTACGGATAATCCGTCCATACCGGGGAGCATGATATCCAGTACGATCAGATCCGGCTGCCACTCTTTCCAGCTTTGCAGTCCCGAAATCCCATCTGGAGCAATACGCGCGATATAGCCTTTCAGTTCAAGGTTTAACTTCAGGCCTTCGGCGATATGATCCTCATCCTCGATAACCAAGACACGCTTTTTTTCAGAATGGGTCACCCTTTACCTCATTGGGCTGAGGCCGGCAGATCTAAGGGAAGTATGACGGAAAAAACAGATCCGTTGCCTTTGCTTTCGGCTGTGATCTTGCCCTTGTGAAGTCGTGCGATCGTATCCGCCAGATATAAACCCAGTCCGCTTCCTTTGGCCGACATGTTATCCGACTGGCCGATTTGGTAAAATTTCCGAAAAATCTTTTTGATTTCCGGCCGCGGCAATCCGATACCGTTGTCCTCAAAACGAATGTGTAATTCCTTCCCTTCGGGCGTGAAGGTAATATCTACTCGTGGGACCTTCGATTCATTATATTTGATGGCGTTGGTCAGCAGATTCATCAACAGCATTTCAAACAGGGTGAGATCGATCTGATATTCAAAGGACCGGCCGGTAGGATTATGAATATGGATCTCACCCCCATGAAAAATATGCTTATTTCTTTCGGAAAACTGCTCCAGAATTGAAATGAGATTTCTGGTAACAAACTTCTCTTTAAAGGTTTTACTTTCAATTCTGGCAAGGTTTAAAATACGGTTGATGTTGTTTGATAACCGGTCCGCATCGTGGATCATGTAGTTAAGGTATTTCAGCTGATCCTCCCGGGGAAGCTGATGTTTACGAAATGTCTCCAGATACAGTTTCAATGAGGTAACCGGGGTTTTTAGCTCGTGGGTAAAATTGTTGATAAAGTTGCGCTGTAATCGATAGAGCTGGAGTGTTTTTTGATTGTAGACGAAAATAATAAATATCCCCATTAGAATGATCCCAACAAGAATCGAAAGGATCAAAATAACCACCCACGTCTGTGGGGCCAAAGCCTGAGCGGGGTCAAGGTTGGCTTTTTGAATGACCGCATTAAGCCCTGCGCTGACCTCGACATACCAGTAAATATACAAGATAAGGGATGTGGCCACCGTGACAATGGAGAAGATAAAGATCAGAATCGGATGGATAAACCACTTTGATAGACTCATTGCCAACCGTCCCGGTGTAATCCTACACTTTGATTCAAATTCATGAAACAAATCATTTCAGTTATATTTTAATCCCATCGAGATATGAATTCAACTGTTAAAATTCCTTCGACAAAATATAGGTTTTTCCACACTTGAGCGTTTGATCTATTTGTTCCTACAGAAACAATCACCCGAATTGAGCCAAGGCTCTATTAGGGAGCGTTCAGCAATCAGCTTTCAATTGATCGTTTTCGCTCAATTGGGGTAAAAAGTAATCATGGGTTGGACGGATATATCGCCAATAGGGGTAAGCTGCCCCCACCTTCCAAGTGCATCATGATCAAAGAAGGCGGGGGCGGCGAGGAAAAGTATTTATATGTAGGGTATCCCTAAGCGACCCGCTTTAGGGATGATTCTTGGATAGGATATTTGCCTGCCGCTAACGAAGGCGCCGGCTGGTCAGGCAAGCGGCGCGGTATTTCCAATGGTGCCTCGGTATCGTTTGAGACTTTCGCAAGTTGCTCTTCATGTTTATAAACGTCATTGAATAGACGGTAAGAGGTTGTCGGTACCCTGACATCTCCGACGATTCGATATCGCAAGTATTCTTTAATACTGAAAAAAACGACAACAGTCGATGCTAACAAAGTCGAAAGATTCAGCCTGCCGAACGTTAAGCGAAATGATTCCTTGATTTCCTTTAGCAAGATTTCACTTTGTCGATTTTGCACAAAAATGGTCGACGCGGCGAGAAAATATCGCATCAATTTAAGTCTTTTTTCATAGTATGGAATACGCTTACGAATACGGTCGTCCGGGTGATTCGTGCAATAGACATAACCCTTTAAAGCAGTTTTGATGCCACGCAATATGGAAGCGCCGTTTCTGTTATAATCGATTTCAAAAGCAAGACGCAAAAAATTTTCTGATTCATCTCTTGAAAAATGATCATGACGAAACCAAATTTTACCCTGACCATGTTGGGATACATAGGGAATGTCTTTGATTACTTTTTCCTTTTTTATATAATCATCGTACAATTTTGTTCCAGGGATCGGTCCCAGCGGCGCGAATTGCAGATAATCCGGATTTAGCGAGGTTACAAAGTCGACGTCTTCCCAGATTGTATTTTTATCGTGTTCCTCGAGAAATAAAATCGACGATGCCAAAACGCTGATTCCTCTTTTCCGTAACTCCTCGAAAAGAATATTAAAATCAGTATTTTTATTTTTCGCATAGACCTCTTTTTTCGATTCAACACCCACCCAGATAAAAGTGACACCCAGGCGAACAAGAATATCGAGATCACCGATTGCCCTTAGTGTTTCAGCAGAACTGAAA
>JAHEHB010000272.1 GCA_024644775.1 Deltaproteobacteria bacterium | reverse complement strand
GGCGAGTGCCCCGACCATTTAAGGCCCTACAGCAAATACCCCGGTCAGGGCCCCGAGGAGGTAAACAAACCCTACCGCACCGTGGCCTTTATCAAAGACCCGCAGCAGCTTTTCTGTAATTTTGAAGAAGACGTGGCAGAAGCGACGGAGGATAAAAAAGCATGGATTTAACTTATGGTTCGAAGTCTTCGTGAGACTTGGTTGGATGAGTCTAAGCCAACTGACGAACAGATATTTGAAGTCATAGATATCTGATGGCAACGGCGTGCGATGAGTGGCAACTATCAGATCAGGCCGATTTCTTTCAACAAATGGTCAATCCCCAAATTTCGAATTTTGATTCTGAAAAATTCAGAGATGGTCGGTTGGTAAGGTTTGATCTTGAGGTACATGTTGGTCTCTGACGGTGTGTGGCGGCCTTTTTTGTGATTACAGGCTTTGCAGCACGCCACACAGTTTTCGAACGTCGATTTGCCACCCCTTGATTTTGGGATGATATGGTCAAGGGTTAAATCTCTTGTGCGGGCGCCGCAGTACGCACACTTAAATCCATCTCTAACGAGAATGTTTTTTTTGCTGAAATTTACCTTTGTTCTGTAGATCGCTCTGATAAACTTAATCAACTTGATAACCGTGGGGACTTTCATTACGAATCCTTCTGCCCCCTTGATGTTTCTATCAGAGTAACTGACGACTTCGACCTTATTTTTTACCATCAGGCAAATGGCACGTCTCCAGTCGACAATATTCAGAAAAGAATAGTCAGCATTTAATAAGACACACTGCATCATTCTATCCAGTTATACTCGATTGATCCGTTTGTTCCGTTTTATTCCATTATATTATTTTAGCACTTTTTATACCACAATATGAGTTATCTATCCAGAATTTGTTGAAACACGTATTCTCTGCGGCCTATATCGACTGATGCAAAAAAGCTGGACAGTGAACCAATACTATCTGCCAAGAGTCACTTCAACGTCGAGAGACAAAAAAGGATCCAAAAATTCGTTTTCATTATCGTTTGAATACAGATTCACACCTTCTAATCCATAGTGTTGCCCAATACACGGATACTTTGCGCCTGCTGCCGAATTAAAGGGTAGAAGGGATATTTTCCCCACATTTCGCAGCTTCTTTACGAAAACCGCCGTATTGCGAAGATTATCCATCGAGTCATTGCAGCCCGGTATTAATGGAATTCGAATCCAGATGGATTTGTTATACTGGTCTATTTGGGTAAGGTTCTCCAATATTAGATCGTTGCGAACACCGGTCAGGTGTTTGTGCGTATCGCTGTCCATATGCTTGATGTCAAACAGGAACAAATCGATAAGGGGCAACATCTCTTCTAAAATAGACCATTGCACAAAACCGCAGGTATCCAATGCTGTATGAACACCTTCGTTTTTACACCGCTTCAAACAGTTTTTCAGAAATTGGGGTTGCAAGGTCGGTTCACCGCCTGAAAAAGTAACGCCGCCGCCGGAATTCTCGTAATAGAGGATATCTCGTTTTACTGCATTCACAATTTGCTCGATTGTCATCCATTCACCAATCATTTCCAGCGCCCTGGATGGACAGACGACGGCACACTTTCCACAATGATCACATTCGTCCCACAGAATTTGATGTTCTTCCGCAGTCACTTTCTGAAGATCTTTCAAACATGTTTTCACACAGGCACCGCACCGGATACAGCGGGTTTCATAGAAAGCCAATCGAGGTTCTTTTGATCCTTGAGATTGTGGACTGTGGCACCAGACACACTTTAGTGGACATCCCTTTAAAAACACCGTGGTACGAATCCCCGGACCATCCTCGCCAGAAGCGCGACAGATTGAAAAGACCCGTCCTTTTAGTTCCGAATCATCGGGCATATTGCTCACATCGAAGAATTTGTAGTTCCTGGTGATGGGGTGGCAAGTCAACGAAATAGGCATCGTACCCTCCAACCCGGACCTTCAGATCGCGGTATTTTTCCGGCTTTTTTTGAGCTGCCCGTAATTTCTCGCAATCATTTACCGCGATGCTAAGTATGTTCCCCCCTCTTTCCAGAAAGGACGCGATAAAGGCTTCAAGATGCACCAATAGATTTGAACTCGATTCCACAGATAAATCCAAAATACTACCACCCGGCAAATCTTTAAGCGGCAGTTTTAGATATGAATTTACCGCTGCGGTTTGTCCGTTGACCGCTCTTCCAATCGAGGGTGACGCGTTGCTGCTCAAAGCCTCTCCAGCGAACCGGCCATCCGGGGTAGCACCCACCGGGACACCCAACTCCGTATAATTCTCGTACGTTGCGATACCGGCAACATATTTTATCCGACTCTGCGATTCGGCACGGTGCTTCTTTATGCAAGCGATATAGAACGATACAATTTCTTCGGCAATATCATCCACATAATCAATATCGCTACCGTATGCGGGCACCCGCGTTCTAACCCACTGTCGGAGATACTCTCTGCCTTTCCAGTTGCTCTGCACTGCGTCCAATAATTCTTTCCAAGTGACGGATCGTGTCTCGAAACAAAGCTTTTTGATAACAGCCAAGGAATCGGCTACATGAGAGAGTCCCGAAAGCTCAGGCAGTTGTACGATGTATTCGATTCCGCCCTGTGTGATATCCTTACCCTTTTCGAGTGGGCCTTCCACAAAGGCGGAAAGAAGCGGAAGCGGTGCGATGTCATAAAGACGCCCATCCTCGAAACGATCCCTTGCTTCGATAAAGCCTTTGACATAACAGTCCAGCGTTTCTTTGAATGCTTCCATTATTTGTTCGAATGAGTGAAGCGTGTATGGATCAACCGCCACTGATTTCCTGAATGGATCCAGTGCCTCAATATAAAGAGGGACCTCGACATTTTTCCAAGTGGACGGAGAAATCACGCGATCCAAAGCTTCCGCGGCAGAAACATAACCATGCTTGAAATAAGTTCGTCCCTGAATGTGAGGTTCCCAGCACCCATCACTGGTGTAGTCTCTTGCGTGTTCGATGGGGATATCCATTTTTTCGAGAGCAGCAACGATGACGTCATCATTGTAAAGCGTCGGTCCTACGCAGCCTGCGCGAATGCAGTCTGCAACGCCATGAAATAATTCATGGGGGGAGTCATTATGGAATCTGACGTAGATGCATGGTTGGGGTAGCCTGAGCCGGTATGTGGCATTCAAGCAAAGATAGGTGAGTGGATTCGTGCCGTCTTGACCCTCCGGGGTGAGCCCCCCTATCGTTACGGTTTGCAGAAACTGCTGGGAGGTGCCGCCGTCGGAATACATTCGATCCAGTGTGGTTTTGCCTCCCATAAATACACTAAATGCCCCGGCCCGTGTTATTCTATTGGTCTTAGACTTCGAATCATCCGGGCTTCCGGGACTTTCCTGGATGGAATAGGTCTGTAGCAAATCGTTACATTTCAGCCAGAAGAGGTCGACCAGCTCTTGGGCCTTATCCATCGTTATGAAATTGCTTTCTATATCTTTTTTCAGAAACGGCCAGAGGTATTGATCCATTCTGCCAAGCGGAAGAAGATTCATGGTGCTGACAAATGCAATATGAGCAAACCAAACGGCTTGAAGGGCTTGATGAAAGGTTTGGGGAGGTTTTTGAAGCAGAGGTTGCAACATACTCGCAATTTCTTGTAACTCGATTTTACGTACCGGATCGGTCTCTTGTTGAACACGCTCAAAAGCCAGTAGACGATATCGTCTAACGAACGTATTCAGACCTTCAAGAGAAATGATCACGCTCTCGTACCAAGCTTGCGCTTCGGGTTTAAGGCTTTTTTGTCTAAGTTCTTCCAGTTTATCCATAGCCTCCTGTTGAAGGCCGTTTATACCGAGCTTTAGATACTTTAGATAGGACGGAGAGGAATGGCCCCATACCGAAAGAGGGCTGGTAAGCCTCCCCTCCGCAGTTTTCATTTCTTCCAAAGTAGCATATTCCGGCAAAGGTGCTTTTTTGGATGCCCTGGCAAGAATGGCAGACCCTACCACGAGTTCGTTTTTCTGGATCGAGACCGGCATCTCGGACAGAACCATTCTAATAGCCAATGCTTTGCGTTTGACCAGCGGAAGCTTCTTGGTATCTTCATTCAATATGGTCAAACCCCGGTCCCAGGACGGTTTCTTATGGAACCTACCCTCCTCGATCAATTGTAAGCCCCTTTGTACCCGGAGGCTTAACGGCCATTCATTTGTTATTATTTCGTTGGACGCTTTAGCGACCGCCATTGAATACCCCTTTATACTTCCTCACAGATGCTTACAATTACCCCCTGTGTCAAGTGTGTCCAAAACCCAGCGGGACAAGGGTGGCTGGGTGCTGTCCTCTGTCTTCTGCCCTCTGTCCTCTGCACTACTTAGTAGAGCCTGAAGCACATATGCCGATACGCATCTCTCCATATCTTTGGTTCTTCTTCCCTGAAAAAGCGGGTACCGATTTTTGAAACCAAGTCTTTAACCACATCCGGTTTTTCATCAATGAGATTCGATATTTCTCTTGGATCGTTTATAAGATCATAAAGTTCATCGGGCTCTCCCTCAGGACGAAGAATATAACTCCATCGCTTATCCCGTATGCATCGGTGGGATGATGGAAAATATCCTGAAACGATTGCGGAACGATGTTCATTGGTGTTTCCCTTTAAAACAGGAAGAAAGCTCGTGCCATGCATCCCCTCCTTATTGCCGGAATCTCCAATCAAGTCCATTATGGTTGGTAGGAGATCCTGAAAACAAACCAAGGCATCCGTGTGCAACCCTGCATTTTCGGAACCGGGTAGATGAACAAGAAAGGGGACCTTAAAGAGTTCACTGTACATTCTGTCGGTGCCTTTGAGGAATTTTCCGTGATCTCCAAGGGGATGACCGTGATCGGCAACCAATAATATAAAACTGTCTTCCAGGTATCCCTCTTCTTCAAGACAATTGAAAAATTTTCCAATGCAATGGTCGACAAAACTTGTTTCACCTGCATAAAGTCCTCTCATAAACTGGATTTCTTCATCTGACGCCCAATCAACCATCGAACCACCCATTGGCATGATCAATCGTTTCCCTTTATAAGAAGAATTTGTGTAAGTGTCCCATCGCTTGGGCGGATCCCAAGGCTCATGAGGATCGAAATTGTCGATCCAAAGGAATTTATTCTTGTGACATTTATTCTTCCTTAACCATGTACTAGCCTCGTCAAACACTTTCGCCGGAAACCAATCCTCCTCGCTCTTGAAATCATCCGTATTTGCAAGAAACTGTTCAATCCTTCTTCGCCATGGGAGTGGATAATTTTCATTCACATAATCGTCTAAATCTCTTTCCGGAGGGGAGCTCACCCAGGGATCATACTCTTGACCGCGTACCCACCGATAACAATCGAAATCTCTGTGAAAATTCATGCCGCTGGCTCGATAATGGTAAACGTCTGAGATCAAACCGGAAACATAATCTTTCTCACCTAAAATCGTCTGGATCGGAATATCGTTATCTTTCAGGGGCTCCCACCCCCTGCAGTGAAGCGTGGCTTGACCGGTCATTAGCGTAATCCGGGCCGGAATCGTCGGCAACCCCTCTGGATAGCCATTGTGGAAAACGATGCATTTTTCTGCGAATCGATCGATATGTGGCGTCTTACATGGCTCGATACCTTCAAACACGGGCTTTCCTTTATTATAGACACCGACATGATCCCATCTCAAGCTATCGATCATTATAATGATTACATTCATTCGTATTCCTCCTTATAATAAGGTCAAACCCTCTAGAGACTGGCGGACAGCGGTTTTTTGTTCTTCAGAAGCGGGAGCCATGGGTGCCCTGGGTTGCCCGGCCGATCGCCCCTGAAGTTCCATGGCAAATTTGACGCACGCCGGCAGGTTATTACCGACAATCGCGTTCCAGATAGGAAGTAGCTTAGCGTGTAACTCTAAAGACATTGTATGATCTCCAGCTTTGACCGCATCCCAGAGTTGAACGCACAATTTCGGAACAGCGGTGAGAATGGCGGCAATGGCCCCGTGTGATCCTAAAATAAAGGATGGATAAAGCAGGGCATCCACTGCGGACATAATTACGCCTTTATCACCCAGTTGCAGCAGCAAATCCGCCAGCATCTTTAAGTCTCCGGCGCTTTGCTTTACTCCGATAACCCCTTCTTCCTCTGTAATGATCTTGGTCAGCAACTCGGGAGACAAATAGGTCCATGGAACCACATTGTAAATGATCACCGGTAAACCAGTCGCTCGGGATACTTCGGCAAAAAAGGACTGCATGGCCGTGTCATCCGGTCGAAACAGGTAGTGCACAGGCGTTACTTGTAACGCGGCCACCCCCAAACCAGCCACAGCTTGTCCGCGTTCAATAACACTTCTGGTACTGTCGGCAATGATACCGGTGATAACGGGCACTTTTCCTGCGGCTGCCTCGATGGCAACTTCCGTAATCTGTTTGGTTTCTTCAGTGGTCAGGGTGTGGCCTTCACCCGTGCTGCCGCAAACAGCAATGCCATGTACGTTCGCTGTATGGACTAAATAATGGATGTCGGTATGAAGCAGTTTCGCATCCACCCGACCCTCGGAATCGAAAGGGGTGACAGCCGGAGGTACAATACCGTAAATAGATTTCATTTTGATCTCCTTTTATTCTCTACACAATCTCAGTCTTTTTTTGCATCCCCAAAGGCGTACTTCCTGATCAAATCCCCGATTTCAACCGGGGATTCCGTGTCCGAAATCGTGTCTCCGGCTTTCAGCAAATCCCCTGCACCACCGGGATCGATGCTAATGTATCTATCGCCGATAAGTCCGGCTGTTTTAATCGAGGCAATGGCATCATCATATACTTTTATGCCATTGTTTAATTTTAACTCCACTACCGCAACCTGGTTTTCCTGATCCATTGTAAATCCGGCGATCCGTCCGATTTCCATGCCGTGCATTTGCACCGGGTTACCGATTTTTAAACCGGATACCGAGTTAAATCGGGCGCTTAGAAAATAGGTATCGTCGGATAAAAGAGAAACGTCACCAAGCTTCACTGTCATATATGCAACACTCAACAAACCGATGATCACAAATATTCCGGCGACGGTTTCACTTGAATACTTCTTCATTCCCGTTTACCTCCGCATTTCACACGAAAATCGCGCGATCTCTTTTTGGTTAAACCTTGCAAATTCCATAATGGAATCAAGCTCCACCTGGGGCTTGCCCATGGACATTCCGGCAAGGATATGAAACTCAAAGCACTCCGTTTCCGCAAATTGGACTTTGTTTCGTATGTCACCCAATCCCTCTTGCTTCAAATCTTCTGAAAAATCCGCAAGAATACGTTCAGCCTCCTGTACATCTGAAAAGGGCAGAATGGTTCCAATTTCATTGATGGTCTGTCTGGCAGAGAAACCTCCCACAGCGCCGAAATGTTTGCTGATAAATGCCCCCAATGATCTTATTATCCTTTGGGCCGAATCGTGACCTAAATTTTCAATGATGACACCCATATCTTCGAGAGTAAAAACAACGGCAACATAGTTTTCATTCTGATTTGCTTTCGTAAGATC
>JAHEHB010000271.1 GCA_024644775.1 Deltaproteobacteria bacterium | reverse complement strand
GACACCGGCTCGTCACACACCATAAGCTTTGGATTCAGCGCCAGTGCCCGGGCGATGCCGATTCGCTGACGCTGCCCGCCGGAAAATTCGTGTGGATATCGTTCCAGCTGAAAGTCGGCCATACCGACGACATCGAGAAGGTCGCGGACTCGCTTTAATTGTAAGGGCCGGTTGCCGACCCGATGGATCATCAACGGTTCGGCTACCAGTTCGCCCAGCGTCATGCGTGGGTTGAGTGATGCGAACGGATCCTGAAAGATGATCTGGATGTCCCGGTGCAACTGCTTTACCCTTTCCCGGAGCATCCGGCGATAGCTTTCGCCCTCAAAGACGATATCTCCGTCTGTCGGGGTAAGAAGCCGCACCAGCAAATGACCGATAGTCGTTTTCCCGCAGCCGCTTTCACCCACAAGCCCTAGAGTTTTTCCTGTCTTGACGGCCAAGTCCACCCCGTCGACGGCTTTCACCAGGCCTTGGGTTTTACCAATAAAAAAGCCCTTGCCAACGGAAAAATGCTTGTGCAATCCCATGGTCTGTAAAATGAGATTTGAATTATTGCCGGCGTCGCTCATGGCGCGGTGTCGCTTCGTTGTTTGATTGATATCGGTAGCAAGAAATTTCATGCTCCGGAACGATGGTGAAATACGGAGGACGGTTATCGGCGCATTTATTCATCCGATAGGGACAGCGGGGTTCGAATCGACAGCCTCGCGGCATGGCATAGGCGCTGGGCACCACCCCCGGCACCGTATGCAGCCGATCTGTATCTTCGTCCAGAGTGGGAATGGAGTTTAAAAGCCCCTCTGTGTAAGGGTGAACGGCTTCACCGAAGATTCGTTCACGGGTGCCCCTCTCTATTACCCGACCGGCATACATCACCATAACACGGTTGCAGAACTCCGCAATCACCCCCAGGTCGTGGGTAATCAACATAACGGCCATGGCGAATTCCCGCTGGAGTTTTTTCAGCAGATCCAGGATCTGGGCTTGAATCGTGACGTCCAGAGCGGTGGTCGGCTCGTCGGCGATGAGAATCTTCGGTCGGCAGGCCAACGCCATTGCGATCATGACCCGCTGCCGCATGCCGCCGCTCAGGCTGTGTGGATAGTCCGCCATCCGGTTTCGAGGTGAGGGAATCCCCACGGCCGTGAGCATTTCGACGGCACGGTCAAAAGCCGCAGACTTGTTTGAGCGTTGATGCTGGCGGATGGTTTCCGTTATCTGGTCGCCGATTCTGAAGACCGGGTTCAAGGCGGTCATCGGTTCCTGGAAGATCATGGACATTTCCGTCCCGCGAACGCGTTGCTGCATTTCACGCTCCGACTTTTTGGTTAAATCCTCTCCCCGAAACATGACCTTCCCTTTGGTGATTTTTCCCAGGGTTGGTGGAATCAGCTGCATGATGGAAAGCGCTGTTACGCTTTTGCCGCATCCGGATTCGCCCACAATGCCGAGCGATTCGCCTTCCCGCAGAAAGAGATCGACATCGTTTATCACCGGATACGTGCCGTGATCCGTTGTGAAGGTGGTTTCGAGAGTCTCGACTTCAAGCAGCATATTCTTTCTGTCCCGACTAGGCTTGACTCACCCGCATGCGCGGGTCCAACACATCGCGCAATCCGTCTCCGATTAAGTTGAGACCGAGCACAGTGATGGCGATAAAAATTCCTGGAAACATCGTAATCCATGAGGCTTCACGAAGATAACCGCGTCCTTCGGCAATAATATTGCCCCAGGTTGGCGTGGGTGGCGTCGGCCCCAAGCCCAGGAAACTTAGCATCGCCTCGGCAAGTACTGCATAGGCGAATATAAACGACAGTTGGACAATCAGCGGCGCCAGGCTGTTGGGTATGATATGCTTTCGAATAATCCAAAAGCTACCCGCTCCGGTTGCCCGGGCTGATTTTACATACTCCATCTCTCGGATTACTAGAACAGACGCGCGAACGATTCGGGCGGTTCGCGGCGTATAAACGATCACCAGGGCAATCGCCGCATTGGTCACCGACGGTCCAAGGGCAGCGGCAATTGCCACTGCGAGCAAAACAGCGGGAAAGGCCATCAGGGCGTCCATGAAGCGCATCAACGGGTTGTCCAAGCGCTGGAAATAGCCCGATGCAAGGCCAAAAATCAGTCCGCTGAGGCCGGTACCGATCACCACGGTGCAGCCGATAATCAGGGAAAGTCGGGCGCCGTGAACAACGCGACTGAACAAATCGCGGCCGAAGTTGTCTGTACCGAACCAAAACGTTTTGCCGGGGGGCTCAAATCGATTGCGCAGATGGATTTTTATCGGATCGTACGTTGAAAGGCCCTCAGTGAAGAACGCCATAAACAGTATGATGGAAAACAGGGCCATACCTACCAAGAACAGCTTGTGCCTCACCAATCGTCGCAGGACGCGGGCATGCCGAAGCTTAAAAACAATCCGTTTCAGGCCCCGTAATTCGCCAGCCTGCGCCTGTGTGTCACTGACCATGGCGTCTCTCCAAGCGAACGCGTGGATCGATGGCGGCATACAACAAATCAACGATGAGGTTGATAAGGATAAAACAGCAAGCGATGAAGAGCATCGTTCCCTGAATGACCGGATAATCACGGCGCAGCACTGCCGATCCGATCAAACGCCCCAGACCCGGGATGGAGTAGACCGTCTCGATGATGATTGAACCACCGATGAGTAAACTCAAAACGATTCCCGACACGGTCGTAACAGGGATCATTACATTTTTAAGGGCATGCTTTAATACGATCTTCCAACCGGGCATCCCCTTGGCCTGAGCCGTACGAATGTAGTCCTGATTCAGCACCTCCAGCATGGTCGAACGGGTAATCCGGGCCAACAGTCCGATCTGCAGCAGTGACAATGAGACAGCCGGTAGTGTCGCGCCCCGCAGCCAGCCCCAGAAGTTCTCGATAATCGGGACATAGCCTGCGGTCGGGAACCAGCCCAGGTGAACTGCAAACAGCACGATCAACATCAGGCCCAGCCAAAAGTTCGGCAGAGACAAACCGAGCAGCGCCAGGGTCATCATCAACTGATCGATAAACGTGTTGTGCTTTAACGCGGCGACGATCCCGCTGCCGATGGCTACGGCCAATATCATCACAAAGGCGTATACCGTTAGCGAAATGGTTACCGGTAATCGCTCCAAGATGGCATCCATCACGCTTCTTCCCAGCAGAAGAGAATCACCGAGATCACCCCGGAGCAACCTCCCGTACCAGGACGTGAGCTGCTCCCACATCGGCCGGTTCAGGCCCAGCTTTTCGCGGATTATTTCGATTTCCACTTTTGTTGCCTGCAATCCGGCAATGGCTGCAGCGGGATCCCCGGGAACCAGTTTCATGATCAGAAAGGACAGTAATGTGACCATGAAAATTACCGGTATGGCGCTGATCAATCGGAAGAGTACGTATCGTCCCATCCGTTTCGCCCCTTTGTGTAACTGAACCGATTCACAGAGAGCGAATCGTGCTGTTTCGCTCGAAAAGAAACGGACAAACCGACCGGATTGGTGTAAAAAACCGCCGGTTTGCCCTCACCGCGCCAATGAAACGGTCGACTATTTAAAAGACACATTCCATAACCGTGGAATGCGGTAGGGAACAAAGCCCTTCACATTGCTTCGCGTTGCCGTCCACTTGTAATAGTCGCCGAACTTCAGACCGTACACCTGTTCATAGATCCGGGCTTGCACTTCGGCAAACGCCTTCTTGCGGGCTTCCAGTGTTATTTCGGTCCCCATGCGCTGATAGGATGCCTCGAGAACCGGGTCGCCCGGTGAAAAGCACATATTTCTCGGCTGAAGGTAGTTCATGACCGCCGCCCGGGCGCCCACCGCCGTCCCGGTGCCGAATCCGGTAAAAAACAGGTTCCAGGTTTCCTTCTTTTTTCTTTTGTCCACGGCAGTGGGCCAGTCCGACACATCCAGTACTGCATTGATGCCTATGGCCTTTAGCTGCTCGGAAACCACAATCGATGCGTCATACATGTTCTTGTAGTCGGTGTTCGTGATCAGGATAACCGGCTCCTTGTTGTATCCGGCTTCCTTCAGCAGCTTCTTGGCGCGTTCCGTGTCTTTCACGTTGTACCACTGTTTCCCGTCTTCAACATAGTATGGGTTGCCAGGGTACTGGTACCCGACTTGCAGCGCGTAGTTACCGTCGGAGGCGATCTCCATGATCTCCTCCATATCCAGGGCAATCTGCATGGCTCGGCGAATCTTCAGGTTGTCGGTGGGCGGCTTCGAGTGGTTTACCACCGCTATGTGCAGCCACCAGTTTTTGACCGGATAGATCGTGATATCCGTGTTGCTCTTTAGACGTCCGGCCGGTTTCGGTGTGAGGGTTTCCACGGCATGGAATTCTCCTGTTTCCAGCCCGGCGGCCCGGGCGCCCACTTCCTTGACGATCTTGATTGTTACCGTGTCCATACACGCGATCTTTTTGCCGCCGAACCCGTTGGTGCCGTCGTAAGCCTCGTTAACCGCGTAGTCTTCGAATCGTTCGAGCTTTACATGACTGTCGGGCACCCATTCCACGAATTTATACGGCCCTGTCCCGATATAGTTGATCTTGTTGGGCTCTTTGACGGCTTCCTCGGCCGGAATAATCACCAACGGCACCGCGAAGGAGCTGATGTCCTCGATAAACACGGGCCACTTCTTTTTTAGGGTGATGACAAACTCATAGGGGCCGGGTGTGCTCATGGTTTTGATGGGTTCTACATTCTTCCGTCTGAGGCCAATCCGGCCGTAGCGTTCAAAAGATGCCAGCACATCCGCCGAGTTCATTTCCTTGCCGTTATGAAATTTCACGCCGCGGCGCAGCTTGAAGGCGTACGTCATTCCATCGTCACTGACCGTGTAGCTTTCCGCCAGCTCGGGTATCGGACGGTTGTCCTCCCCACGTGTAACCAACATTTCGTAAATGTGCATGGCGATGTTGCGGGTAGACATGGCAGAAGAAAAATGCTGGTCAAGCCCTGCCACTTGCGCATCCTGGGCAAAAACAAAATTTCCGCCCCGGTTTGCACACAACGTGTCTGCCAACGCGCTTCCGGAAACGAGGATGCCCCCGATGATAAGGGCTGCCATTAGGAACTTGAAACTGAATCTGGTCGATAGCATGTTTCACCTCCTATTAAATAGTTAGTGGGTTTAAATGATGGGACGGGACAATTCGTCCCACATGGTAGATGCAGTTTCCGATGTTTACATCATAACAGGCAATCTGGTCGGTCGGTTTTCCGTGGAAAGTCTAAAAATGTTAGTTTTTTTGATTTCGCATATTCTAAGAACGTTTACTCACATAATTTGTTGTGATGATCTAACTGTCTGTTGGATATATAATTCATAAATAATAACAAATCGGGAGTCAAGCTCAAATTTCAACGAATCGAAAAACTAATCCTTGACGGTTCGCCGCAATCTACTTTATTCACATAGTTGTCCATGGGGTCGGGGAGGTTTCAGGCTTGGAATTTTCTTTTACCGACCCCTGACACCCGACACCTGAAACCAAATTTTTCTCAAAACAAACGAATATGGGAGGCGAATATGGAGGCGAATTCCAAACACACAGACGAGAATCCCTATGTAAAAATCGGAGTTCGTCCCTTTATCAACTGCTGCGGGGTACGAACCATTCATTCGGGGTCGCTTATGCTACCGGAAGTGAAACGCTCAATGGAGGAAGCATCGAAGTATTTTGTGAATATTGATGAACTCATGGAGCATGCCGGCCGGCGGCTTGCAGCACTCACAGGGGCAGCGTGGGGTATCGTGGCTTCGGGCGCTTCGGCGGCGCTATGCCATGCCACTGCGGCCTGTGTGGCGGCTGCCGATCCCGAGAAAATGCTTCGGCTTCCGAACATGGAAGGCTTAAAGAATCGCGTGATTATGTTGAAGGCAGGCAGATTTGCATACGATCATGCGATTCGGATGGTGGGGGTAAAAATTCTCGAGGTTGAAACGAGGGATGAACTCCTAAAGGCCCTGGACGAGCGTGTAGCCATGGTCGCCCTATTGGGCACTCACCTGTCACGGGAGGAGGGTCCATTGCACCTGGAGGACATCGCTGATGTCACGCGACCTCTCGAGATTCCCATTTTGGTGGATGCGGCTTCGGAGCATCTGAGGTGTCCCAACCCATATCTCACTCGTGGTGCGACAATGGTGGCATACAGTGGCGGAAAGTACCTCAGAGGTCCCCAGAGCTCCGGGTTGCTTCTGGGCGAAAAGGCATGGGTACAGGCGGCGTGGACCAATTCTTCCCCTCACCATGCATTTGGGCGAACCATGAAAGTTTCAAAGGAGGAGATCATCGGCGTACTGGCAGCCGTCGAACGATGGGTGAATCGGCGAGATCCTGCGGCCGAGCAGAAGCAGTGGGAGATCGACTTATCGGTCATTGCAGAAAAGGTAACGTCCGTTCCTGCAGTAAGTGCATGCATCCGAGACCCTGAGACGTCGACCGCGCCGGTACCTCGGTTGGAAATCCAATGGGATGGATCGCGGATCGCAGTGAGCGGCCTTAAGCTGCGGGATCGATTGCTCAGCGGGGAGCCGCGGATTATGTTGGACGATCGCGGAGCAACAACGACTTCTGTGTTCATTTTACCTTATTCGCTGCAGCCGAACGAGGCAGAAATTGTCGGCTCCAGAATTCACGAGGCGCTGGCAGCCGCTTCCCCTTCCGCAAAATCTCAACCTCCGCCACCGGCTCAGGTTGAAGGGGAATGGGACGTGGAAATCGAATACATAAAAGGGAGTTCTAAACACAGGCTGGTGCTGGAACAAACGGATCACGAATTGAAAGGCATTCATTTCACACAATTTCATGAAAATCGGCTCTCCGGTCGAATAGAAGGCACCCGTATTACGATTTCCAGCCTCCACCGCTTTGAAGGGACAAACCTCTCCTATCAGTTTGAAGGAACGGTGGGCGCAGATGCCATTGAAGGAACGGTGCAGCTTGGCACCTCCGGCCAATCCGCCCCGGGTCCGCTCAATCAGAGTGAATTCGGCCACGGCAGATGGCGAGCCGGAAAATGCAAATAAAGATCAAATCACAATTGAGCGTTAATGCTCAATTGGAAATTATTTGTTATACGCTTTGCAGAAAAAGTGGGTGTAACAGGGTCAAAACCTTACTGATTGGAAAATTACTCATTGATGGGACCGGGCGAGAACCGACGTGGAACCCATCCTTTTATATCCAGAATGGTCGCATCACAACGATTCTCACAAAAGAGTAAGTTGACGGATCCGGTCAGGAAGAGATTCGAGTTCTCGACTATTCGGACAAAGCCATCTTACCCGGACTGATCGACGCCCATGTGCATTTGTGTTTTTATTCCAAAGAACAATTAATGACCATCGTCCATGAAACCCATCGTAGAGACCGGAAAGTGGAAGCCCACGCTTTAAATACCGGCGCCATTAATATCACCGTTGGGCTCTGTGGACATAACGAATATCGGACTCGTCCAGGCTCTATGCCCGTCTTCTTGCATCACGTGGATGTAAAGCGGATTGGTTCCCGGGGACAAATTGAAAGTG
>JAHEHB010000270.1 GCA_024644775.1 Deltaproteobacteria bacterium | reverse complement strand
CGACAAATCGGTTAATCATTATCTCCATTTTTTGATTGAGTTGTATTTCCAACTGTTCAATCCGAGTCTTATAACTGTCAACGCTATTTTGAAGCGACTCCTGCTTGTAGCTGACGTATCCATCCGTTGGGTCTGTAACCGTATATAGAGTCCTGTAAAAAAGTTCCGTCACCCCAAGCGTGAGTTTGATGCTTCCAGGATCGTCACCATTCATATTTCCGGAATATCGAACCGACAATCCGTCGGTGTTAACATTGCCGTCATTTCCGGCTAACAGCCGGCCGGAACCGGTGGCCGACTCACCATTGATCGTTCCGGCGACATCCTGTCCTGACACGGTACCATTGATAAAACCTAAATCAAGATCTCTTTCGATGGTTTGATCAAACGTTCCCAAAGAGAGGGTTCCGGAACCATTGTATGTAAGCGTTAGTGCCATTTGAGAAGTGCCCGTGGTTAGGTCTTCTATGTATATTTTACCGTCTCTATTGAACACATCGACGTTCGCACCCCCACCGAAAGCCGTTTGAATGGTTGTGAAAAGATCGTCAACGGTATGCGTCGCAGTATTTATGGTATAGTTGGTCGGACCAACGGCTGCTCCGTTATGATCTTTTCCAGATATGGTTATAGTCTCACCAGTTGTTACGCTTGTCCCATAAATATCCGTCCAGCTTGTTCCACTACTCCCGCCCGCTTGACCAGATATATAAACGGTTCCGTCGGATGAATCCGTGGTGTTGCTGGTTGTTGTATGGACAATATGATTATAGTTATTGTCGGAGGTATCCTGGGAAATGGTAAAACTGATGCTACCGTAGTCATCACTTTTGAGCACAAGGTGATTGCTGCCATCGTCTGTTGCGGTTATGCTCATGTCGTATCGACCATCCACGCTTCCATCATTGGCGCTTGCGGTGACATCAACGCTACCCAAAAAATCGTTCTCAGCGGGGTGCGATATGCTGGTAATTGCAACTTGGCTGTAACCCGTCGTTTTATCCGTTACAACGATTCTTCCGGATGTGTCGATGGAGGCGGTGACATCACTCGAGAAAGCATCTTCGATGGAAGACAGCAGTCCTTGTATAGTATCAGTTGTCGTGTCGCTAATGGTGTAGCTTCCGGAAATTGATTTGCCTGACCGGGAGATTCCCGAAAAGGTTATGACATCCGAGTTGCCAACGTTCAGTTTTCCACCGGCATCGTAGATACTATTCCATTTCGTCTCAGATGTGATTTTATTGGCGAGGCCAACATCCGAATATAACTGGATATCTCCTACCAGCGTTTGAGCATATTCCTTGTCGAGTTCTGAATTGATTTCATTTATGATATCCTTCAGGGTCATGGTATTGGTAATGTTGATAGTGGCAGTATTGTTTCCCTGGGTTATGGTAAAATTGTTTTCGTCTGCACCGCCTCCGGAAAGGTCTACATAACCCGTTTCGGTGCCTTGGGTAGCCGCCCGATTGATGTGAACATCGTACTCGCCAGCTTCTGAATGCACGCCATGCCCAATGTACGTCAGGGTGCTGTTGGAGGTGGTCCCTTGACCGGCAAACAGAGACATCACATCATTAAAATTGGTCTGTAAATATTTGCTCAGCTTTGAATCGTCGATGCTCAGTTTCAGATCATTGTCCATTGTTATCCCGACTACGGCAATTATGGAGAATCCGCTGTCCACTCCCCAGATTTCCTCGGTTAAAAGGGAAGTCAGATCGGATTTGATGGAACTTAATGTGCTATCGCCAAAGAGAGCGCCTCCGGTTGTTTCTTTTTTTTCGTTATAGGTGAACTGCGTGTTAATGTAGGTCATGATGTCGTTATATTTTTCCACAAAATCTTCAATATTTGATTTAATGGTATCGATATCGTGGTCGACGTTGAGGGTAATGGTTGTATCAACATCTTCTTTTTTGAGATTGAGAGTGACCCCGGCAATGATGTCTTGAATCGTATTGCTGCTGTCTGTAACTTCGACTCCGTCGATTTCTACGGTTGCGTCTTCACCGGCCACAATTTCCCTTTTTCGTGTTGAAGCATCTCCAAAGTCCGCGTCTGCATCCACAAATTCAAGGGAAGAGTTGGCATCTTGAATCTGGTCAACAAGATTTATCACAAGATTTGTTCCTCCGGTCAAATCGTCGACACGAATATTTCCCTCCGAAGTGACATAAGCTATGACATCTCCAAATCTACTTTCAACTTCATCTAAAAGATCCTGAACAGTGGTTGAGGTGGAAATGTCAAAATCCACCGCGCCGACGGCCGCCCCGGATGTATCCGTACCGCTTATCGTTATGTAGTCACCGGCTGGACTACCTCCTGGGGTATGGGTGTTATATCCATCGATATTCTTAAGCAAGGTGTCCGGGGATATGTAAGTGCCTTCAGTTGTCATGGAGTTTTCGGAAATCTTTCCCGTAACATCGGTAGTGGTGTGATCCAAAATGCCGAGGGTGTTCAAAATATTTTTTTCATCCACAAGTGCCTGGGTCCCGTCGATTTGAAGCCGGTAATATGTGTTACTATTTTCTGTTTGAGAAATGACGGAAGCGGTTACACCGGCAATCGCCGCCCCATTTATTTGGTCCTTAATGTCGTTTAGCGACATGGTGGAAAGGTTAATCGTAATGGCAGTCCCTTCTATGGTTAAGGCACCGGTGGATGCCTCCCCCGTCGAAAGTCCCAGGAGCGCTCCTATGGCTTCATTATGCGAGGTAAAGCGATCACTTTGCGCCCCATTGGTAATAGCGTTTTTGAAGGTAGCGGTTTGGTTATCTTTCCAACCAAACTTTTGGACCAAATCCGCCGATGCTCCGTTCAGCAAACTGATGCCGTCTTCTCCGGTGGTATCGCTGGTAAGAATCAGCCGATAGTCGTTTTCACCATAGCTGACCACGCTGGCTGTCACCCCGCTCGGATCGGTACCCGTATTGACACTGTCAATGGACGCGGCAACATCGGATAGGCTGTCTGTGGCGTTTATGGCGACCACCTTCCCGTTGATCACGATATCCCCTGCATAAGAACTCCCCAGTTCAGTTGTTTGACTCGTAAAGGGATTGGACGAAAGCTTTTGAGCCGTCGCCAGGTTTGTTACTTTTAAGGTGTAGGTTCCAGTGGAAGCAGTCGTGTTTGTGGAAACGGAAAGAAGGTCCTCTCCGTCGACGGTGGCGCTATCGGTAGACATACTCGAAGAGTACACGTACCAGTCGTCTGTATTTTTCAGGCCTGATGAAGATGTTTTTAGTGCCAGAAGCTTGCTGTTTACCGATTGCCACTCGGTTAGCTGCGTTTCATAATCGCTTTTGGTGTTTGCCAATAAATCAACTCGACGGCGGTCGATGGCAATTAACTGATCGATCATTGAGCGCCAGTCGAATCCACTGGCAAGTCCGGAAACCAAATTAGTGCTTGATGGCATCTCATACTCCTTGTGGCGAGCAGTGTGTAAAACCGGAAAATTATACCCACCCTACTATTAATTTATCGGAAAAGTTTACATAAAACTTAATCTCATTTCAGAGAAATATTGAGTTTAGCAGCATATCTGAAAAAAAAATCCCGCCCTCAGAAGTGGGGCGGGATTTGATTTTGATTCGGGCTATAAGCAGGCCCACCATAAAGGGTTCACTTTTAAAGGGCGTGCTTATTTTATCCCAAAAGCTGCAGCACCGACTGAGGCGCCATGTTCGCTTGCGATAGCATGGCGGTACCGGCTTGCAGTAGGATCTGGTTTTTCGTAAATGTAGACATTTCAGAAGCCATATCCACATCACGAATGACCGATTCCGCTGCCTGCACGTTTTCAATGGTCGTTGAGAGATTGGCGGCATGGTACATGATTTGGTTCAAATAAGAACCGACGTTACCTCTCACCGTGTTCAGGGAATCGATGGCGGTATCGATGGTACCCAACGCCGTTCGGGCGCCTGCCGCGGTGGTAAGATCGATGGTGTTGATACTCAATCCGGATGTTGTCGTCAGGTCCCCGAGGGAGATGCTGATCTGGTTATTGGCGTCGTTTTCGGCGCCCACTTGGAAGGTCGCATTACCACTATCTTGTGCATGGACCATCGAACTTGCAGTACCAGCCATAGCGGTGGAAATACCATCGTTAATCTTTAGATCGAGACCAAGACCCACAAAACTAAGTGTCTGGGTGGATCCGGCAGAAGGTATGGTTTGATCATATAAGGTTTCGCTACCCACCTGCGTGCCGGTTCCGCCATCTTCGTAAACATCAATTTTAATATCGGTTGATGTGCTGGCATCAGAAACGGTTATGACATAAGAATACTCGGCTCTCATACCCGTCAAACTGTCAAAACCGTTGGCGGTTGTTACGTCACCACCTGTTGTGGAGACACCCACACCATAGGTTCCGTTGATCAGCGCAGTATCCGCGTATTCCGTAGATTGCGCAATTTTGTTGATTTCCGCCAAGAGTTTGTCTTTTTCGTCGCTAATCTTATCAAGGTTAGATCCTGCATTGGCAGAGGCCGCCTGGGTAGCGAGTTCTTTGAGTCGCACCAACATGTTGCCGACCTGCTCCGCAGCCCCTTCGGCAACCTGCAACATCGCCGACGCCTCTGCGGCATTTCTAGAGGCAACCTTAAAACTAGCGATATCCGCTCGGAATCCTTGAGAGATCGCAAGACCGGCGGCATCGTCAGCCGCGCTGTTGATTCGATAACCTGAAGACAAACGTTGTAATGACTTTGCTAAACCAGCATCCGAAATACTTAATTTGCGATGCGTATTCATCGCAGCCATGTTATTTTGAATTCTAAAACCCATAGTACTATCCTCCTTGATTTTTGTTTATTACATTTTTGTATGGCGTCCATGCCATTTTCGGTATCGCACTGCAGCGAATACTAAAACAAAATCTTCATCCCCCCTTTCTATCAAATTTCGCTGCACGCACGTGATACTTGTATTTATCGGCAGGTATTTGAGGAAACTTTAATTTTATTCACCCACTTTTTTCCCGGCTTTTGCTATAACAGAATTCGGCTGCCTTTTTATTCCCCATCAGACGGTAGACATTTCCCATATGACAAAGGATTTCGGAGGGATTTAAAGAGAGTTCCAAAGCTTTTCTGAGATGCACCAACGATATCTCTAAAAACCCTTTTTTTTGAAATGCGAGTGCCAACCCCTGATGGATATGAGGTAAGTGTAAATTCATCTCTATCGCAATCGTATAAGCCGCCAAAACCGCATTTTCATTACCGTCTAAGCTTAGTTTCTCTCCAATTATGGAAAAAATGCCACCCAAATCTTCAATAGAGGCGATTTCCATATCACATGACAAGCTAAGCAATTCTAAAACCTGATCGAGTGATGCAGCACAACTTTCAAAATCTCCCGAACGCCAATAGACACCGGCCAATCCCAGATAGACTGCCGGATCATCCGATTTATTCACCGCAGCGTTTCTAAGAAACTCGTGGGCGTCCTCTGTGTGCTGTTTTCTCAATAATAACAAACCGAGATTTAAGATAAGGTCCTTATCGATATCCGGTTGTTGTAGTAAACCGTTGAGTCGGGTGGCATTATCGAAAAAGTCTTCAGTGGCCAATGTATATTCTGCTATCAAAGGCAAGACGTCTTTATTTTGTGTATTTTCTGCAACCAATGCTTTCAATATCTTTCGGGCTTCTTTATAGCGGTTCTCATGGAGGGCTTTCCGGGCTTCAAAAAGCATTTTTTTCTTTTTATCGGGAGTGCGCCGAAGCAATTCCCGCCACCAATGGATCTCTTGGACTTCATCGTCCATGTGAATAAAAAGCTCTATTTGAGAATAGATGGTCTCGACATGATACGGGTCTGCTTTGCTTGCACGGTTTAATTCGAATTGTGCCTTTGCAAGATTTTCGGTTTCTAAATAATAACGCCCGGATGCGTGGTAGATATCGGCAGGACTTGGAGCCATTTGAATGGCCCGTTCTACATGATGTGTATATCTTTCTTTTCGATCGTTTCTTGCATCGTTGATGGCCATCATCCACCGGATTCTCCAAACCTGACTAAAGGTAACACAGTGTATATGTCCTTTCTTGTTCGAACCCCCGGAAAGCGCCTCATACAAAGACAGATATTTGGATGCATCGCATTCAAGTTGAGCGCTTTCGTTTCTGCGAAAGGCGATTTGGCAAGAGACAAAATATATGTCCGGCTCATCAGGGAAACAATTTATCCCTAACCGGCAGATCTTTCGGGCCTCATCGAAACGGCCAAGCTGGTACAGTGATGCTGCTGCAATATAATAGGTCCACGCATAAAAGCAATTTTCGACCGCTCCTTTTTTATCGGCCAGTTCTATAGCGAAAAGGGCTTCTTCTGCTCCTCGTTTGTAGTCAGGTTCAGAGAGGTAGGAAGCTGCCAGATAATGGTGGTGAACCGGGTTTTCCGGGTCTTCTTTAATTTCCCGTTTTAGAATTCGTATGCGTCTTTCATGTTTTAATTCTGCTTTCTTCGGCGCCACATTGTAACCATGGTGACGTATTTTGATCGGATACAGACGAGTTTTTTTTACCCCCACAATTCGATTATGAATCCGACCTTCAAAATGGATCCCTTTGTCGGTTCTGAAAATCCGCTGTTGGGTATGATAACTTCTTTCTCCACCCGCATATAGACTGATAAACTCAATGGTAATACTGTCTACTGTTTCTTTCAGGATGGCGGTTCGAATCAAAGGTCCGGTACCCTCAATAATCTCTTCATCCGCATCCAGGTACATGAACCACTCTCCGGTGGCATATTGGAGAGACTGGTTCCGGTGTTTGCTGAAATTATCTTCCCAGGTGTGGTCGTACACCTGTGCACCGAAACGCTTTGCGATTTCCACGGTTTGATCGGTTGAACCCGTATCAACCACGATAATTTCATCCACAAATTCCTTTACGCTTTTTAGACACCGCGGCAACATCTCTTCTTCATTTTTTACGATCATACAAAGTGATAGTGTCGGGGGTTTCATAAGACTAAACTTTCCTAATAAGTGACTAGCTTCATCCGTGGCATTGCTCGGAAGAAGGGGCTTTTTCAGAGCAATTAACGTCGATAGCCTTAGTTTGGCCAAGATACTGGATGCTCGATACTGGATGTTTGAAATAAAGAATTCTATCTATTTTCAAAAAGCCCCTCTCCATATTCGCCCAGTTTCAAGTTTCTAATTTCAAATTTCCAGCTTCTTTTACCCGAGCTGTGGATCTCCGTGCACGGTTGATGATGTCCGGATCAATCCTTACAGCAATCTCCACAGCTTCCTTAAAAAGATCTTCTCTTTCTGCTTTGTCGAGTGCATGTGCGATCATTAAAAAGATATTTGCCAAATCTCCCATATTTTCTAAGGTTTGATTGTACGATATTTTTAGGCTGTTAAGAATTCCGTTACAAAAAACTACGCATCTTTCAATATCTCCCCTTATGACGGCAATTCGAGCCAGCCTGATCGCTACGTTCACAAGCGTCGGTTCTAATGAGATTGCCTTCTCATAGAGATCTTGGGCTTTGTCTTCTAAGCCGCTTTCGTACTGAAGATTCCC
>JAHEHB010000269.1 GCA_024644775.1 Deltaproteobacteria bacterium | reverse complement strand
AGCCGGGCATAGGCAGCAAAGTCACCGGAAGCACGGCGGTTACGCTCCTGGGTTACGGCATCTAGCTCCGCCGGGCAATCAAAAACGCTGGATAGCTGGCATACCATGCTTTTGACAACGCCCATATGAGGGAAGTGGAACCGAAGTCCCTCTGTTGCGCCCCAATGTCTTGCTTTAAGGGCCTCAGGCTTCGGGATGTCACCCATGCCATGGAAAAATTCCCGGGCTAAAAATTCCGGTTCCATGACGGCTTTTTCTGGATCGTAGGGATGGCAATGGTGGTCGATGACCGGAAAGCTGGTTAAATCAATCATGGTTTTCGGCCTCTTTGTGGATTTAAAACTGTGAGTAAATAGATTGCACGGTTGCGGTTTGATTATTTCGATAATAGATTGTCGACAATCGTTTGTCAAGAAAATTAATAGACAGTTCTCTTTTTTTTAATGTGGTCTTATTTGTCTTGACATATTATTGTATACAATCTATTGAATACAATAAATGTATATGATTCCAACAAACTGAATAACAAAGGCCGTTATGAGAAATACCTTTAAATATCAGAGTCTTGCCGAGCACATTGTTCGAGACCTCGAGGAAAAGATTATCATTGGTACCTTAGAGCCCGGACAACGGATTATTGAAGAGTCGCTGTGCAAAAAGCTGGGTGTCAGCAGATCTCCTGTTCGTGAGGCGCTTCGGATCCTTGAAAGTCAGGGGTTTGTCCGTCGAGAGCCACGAAAAGGGGTATCCGTGACCTGGATCACCCAAAAAGAAGCTGAAAATATCTACCGTATTCGTGCAAATCTGGAAAGTCTGGCGACCTATTTAGCGGTTAAGGAGCAGGATCCAGAAGTGCTTCGGAAGTTAAAAAAAATTCATAGCAAAATGAAGGAGTTGGCGGAAAAAGAAAATATCACCGCCTATTTCAGGCTAAATCTTAAGTTCCATGAAACCCTGGTCAATGCCAGTAACAACCAGCGACTCATTCAAATGATCGAAACTTTTGTGAAGCAGACGAAACGATATCGGGTTGAGGTGCTTACGGCTCCGGGCCGGCTGAAAGCTTCCATAGAAAATCACGAAGCGATCATCCGATCGTTTGAGGCAGGAGATGCAGAGCAGGCTGAGTATCTAAGGAAAAGTACAATTTTAAGAAATATCCATATTTTCTCGGAAAAATTTAAAGAGAAAAAAGGAGGCGAGGAATGAAAATCGATGCGGAAAAATGTATTGCCTGTCTGGAATGTATGGAATTTTGTACTATGAATTGCATTTTGGAAAGCGATGCGGGGGTGTTTATCGACCAGGATGAATGCGTCGAGTGCGGCGTTTGCCTCAGAGCGGATGTCTGTCCAACCGATGCCATTTATATGCCTGAAGCGGTAAAACGGTACCCCCGCGTTATCCGGGCTCAGTTTAGCGACCCCGGCGTTCAGTACCCAACCTTAAAACAGGGCGGCCGCGGAACCGAAGAGATGAAAACCAATGATGTCACCGGAAGATATCGCCGTGGCGAATACGGGATGGCCCTTGAATTTGGCCGACCCGGAACCGGTACGAGAATATCGGAAATCGAAAAGGTTCTCAAAGTCCTTCTTTCAATGAATGTTGAGGTCGAGAAAAACAACCCGGTGTTTCTGTTACTGGAAGATGAGAAGACCGGAAAAATGAAACCGGAAGTAGCGCGGGAAAAAGTACTATCAGCCATTTTGGAATTCAAAATAAAGGAAGATCAGATAGAGGAAACAGTAAAAACATTGCGTCCCGTTTTGGATCAAGTTGATACGGTTGTCTCTTGGGGACTGGCGACTCGTTTTGCAGAGGACGGAACCCTTCCCGTAAGGTCGAAACTGTCTGAACTGGGTCTTCCGGCCCGACCCAATGCCAAAATCAACATGGGCCTCGGTCGCCCCATTGTAGAAGAATAAGGAGGTATGAATGAGCCATTCATTACATCGATACGGAACCGAAGAAAATCTACAAAACGACTATACCTTTTATGCCAGAACTTCCCGCTGGGTAAATCGCGAGGGATGTGGCCCAAAATTACGCAAGATTTTGGATATTATACTCTCTGAAAAGCCGGTTAACTTTGGTTCCAGTCATGCGGGGAAAAGCTTAAAAGCAGGACTTGATCCCAAGGAATATGCCACGACGCTGGATACCGCATACGGGGTTGCCAGTTGTTTTTCAAATAAAGAGGCGATCAAAAGGATTTTGATAAAATTAAAAGAGGCGGATACCGGAATTTCCATTGTTACCGGTGGACTGATTGATGAGATCGTTGAAATTGCAAAAGAGGTCGACCTGAAGCCACACACGGCATTTCTGTCGTTGGGAATTCACGGGAAGAAGGCATTGCTTCCCGAAAAACAGGTTTTAGAAGTAACGACCATGTGCGGTCACGGCATGGTCTCCTCCAAGTTAACGAAAGCGGTAATAAAAAAGATTGAGTCCGGAGAAATGACACCTGAGGAAGGAGCGCACCATCTTGCTCAACCCTGCCCCTGCGGGATTTTTAACACGGATCGCTGTGAAGAGCTTTTGAAGGCGTGCCGGGAAAAACCATAATCGCTATGGCTGGCGTCGACCGTCTATGATCTTGATCTTATTTCATTGGTGCTCCAACGCAACTAGGCGTATCGAAAATTAGGAAGAAAGAATGCAAGCCCCTCGGGAATTGACCATTTTCGCAGCCATCAAACTGATGCGTACAGGTGATCTAACAGCGAAGGTGTTGATGGATTCGTGTATCGAAAGAATCCGTAAACGGGAGGGTGACGTACACGCCTGGGTCGAAGTATATGAAAAAGAGGCACTAGAAGAAGCTCGCCGCTGTGATGATGAGTTTCGTATGGGAAGGCGGCAAGGGGATTTACACGGCATTCCTGTGGGGGTTAAAGACATCATCCATGTCAAGGGGATGTGGACACGCTACGGGAGCTCGGTATATCCACCCCTTATGGCTGAAGCTGATGCTCCGTCTGTTCAGCGTCTAAAATCAGCCGGCGCCATCATTTTAGGGAAAACGGAAACGACTCCCCTTGCCAACAACGATCCTACGATCACTCGCAATCCCTGGAACCTGGAACATACACCCGGCGGTTCAAGCAGTGGCTCAGGAGCTGCTGTAGCGGATCGGATGTGTCTAGCAGCCGTTGGCACACAGACAGGTGGATCATTGCTGCGACCGGCTGCATACAACGGCATTGTTGGTTTTAAGCCCACCTATGGATATATTAGCTCAGAGGGCGTAATGCCCAATTCATGGAGCTTCGATACCGTTGGGTTGCTTGCACGATGCGTTGAAGATGTTGGTATTCTGTGGCGTAATATGCGAGAGGATCATCCGGTTCCATATGCCCGCATTCCTGTGTCTACCCATGTAATCCAAAAGAAACCCCCAGGTAAACCCCCCCGATTGGGATATATCAGGGAGTTTTTTGAGAAAGAAACTTCACGGGAAGCGCTGGAAAACCTTAAATGTATCCGAGATAAGTTTAAACTAGGCGGGGCAGATGTGGTTGAATTGAAACTCCCCCAATCCTTTAACAATGTAATAGAGGGATGGGATACCATCAAAGTTACGGAGCTTTCCGCTTATCACTGTTCTGTTTTCGAGTCTCGACACGATCAATTTCCGCCGAAAGTGAAAAAACGAATCGAAAAGGGCTTGAAGATTCCCGGATATAAATATGTCGAAGCACTTCATCAACGAATCGTTTATCAAAAGGAGATGGCGGAGTGCCTTGCTCCAGTGGACGCGGCAATGATGCCTGTTGCTTATTCAACGGCACCCAAGGGACTTTTCTCGACAGGTTCGAGCGTTTTTAACCGACCGTGGACCTTTTCCGGTTTCCCGGCGATGTCCATCCCAACGGGACTGGATCAAAACGGTCTCCCCTTTGCGGTGCAGTTGGCGGCCCAGCCCATGGCGGAGAATCATCTTTTGGCAGTGGCCTCCTGGTGCGAGAACATATTAGAATTTGATGCAGGTCCGGCAATGAAAAGCTTATAAGTAAAATGAGGGGATCAAACGAGCTTCACTTAACGGATGGGGTGGTCCGTCGTATTGTGCTGCTGGTTGCCGCCGGGCATGGGTATATTCATGTATGCCTGGTGGCATTTCCTCCTATATTTCCCGTGCTCAACCGCGAACTGGGTTTAACGTATACCGAACTGGGATTCCTAAGTACGGGCGTCGCTTTTTCTCTGGGGCTTTCTCAGCTTATTGTTGGTCCCTTGTCGGATCGGTTCGGCCGCAAGTGGCTGCTGATTGGGGGACTTCTGCTGTTCTCAGCGGCCACCGGTGTGTGCGGGCTGGTGAGTACCTTCTGGCCGTTGCTTTTTTTCCAAGTCTTGGGTGGAACAGGCGGCAGTGTTATGCATCCGGTGGCGTTGGCGCTTGTTACCGACGTCACCTCAACCCGTCACAGGGGAAAATCCATGGCTGTCCACGGCGCCGGCAGTATGCTCGGTAATGCCTTTGCCCCCGTCACCATGGTGTCCCTCACGATTTGGGTTAACTGGCGGTTTGCCATGATCGCCGTTGGTTTACTGGGGCTTATTTTGACTTATCTGATGGCGCGTTTCATAGAAGTAAATCCCCAGGCGCAAACAGGATACCGCAGCAAATCCGACTCGGTTGAAGATAAATTCTATCCCTTCAGTATACCGGCCTTTGTTATGGTCCTCATCTTATGGGCGACGCGCGCTGTCACTTCCAGAGCTTATCAAGCATTTCTACCCACATTTCTTATCATGCGATACGGTTTAAGCCTTAAGCACAGCGCGGTATTCATCACGATCTACTGGATCATCGGGGCACTCGCCCAAATGGTCGGGGGATATCTGGCTGATCGAGTCAATCGGTATTTTTTTCTTTTGGCTGCTTTTGTTTTAACCGTCATCTCTTTGGCAATTATGCTTTTTTCCCAACCCAGCAGCGACACAATCATTTTTGCCAATTTTTTTATGCTAGGCCTGTTTAGTTTTGTGGGTCGTCCGGCCTTTTTTTCCATCTACTCTGAGGGATTACAAAAGGGTCGTGCCGGCACTTTTTTTTCATTTGGCTTTGCGGTTTCTTTCACCTCCTCCTCTTTGGTTCCAGGTATTATGGGCTGGATTACAGATCAGTACAGTGCGACCACATCCTTTTATCCGATTTTGGCACTGATAATTGTTTCAACCATTATCCTACCGATTCTATGGCGGATGCGCTCACGTGTTTATGTCTAAAAGGAAAAGTGTACGTAGGCTAGTTCAGAAAAACAATATTTCCTTTATTTTCGGACGATTTTTCCATTTGACAGATTGAGCCATGTCTCATACAAGCTCTTTGAAACAATCCATCCATAAACTTGAATTGAAAAATTTCAGGATTGGAGATTTCCATGAAAAAAAGAATTGCTATTGTTGGCGCAGGAGCGGTTGGCGGTTATGTTGGCGGCCATATGGCCCGGGCCGGGGAAAATGTCATTCTCATTGATCCCTGGCCGGAGCATATCGACGCCATAAAAAACAACGGTATTCACTTAAGCAACCCGAAGGATTCGTATACCGTACCGGTGGAGGTCATGCATCTCCATGAGGTCCAGGCACTGTCAAAAAGCCCGGTAGACATCGCCTTCATATGCACAAAATCCTACGATACAGAATGGGCGACAACGATGATCAAGCAGTATTTAGTGACCGACGGATTTGTCGTATCACTGCAAAACAGCATTAATGAAGATCGCATCGCTAAGATCGTTGGGTGGCAAAAAACGATGGGTTGCATTGTCAGCGGTATCGGTGTGGATGCTTACAAAGCCGGCCATATCATGCGAACGTTGCCACCCGGTGGTGCTTCACATTTTGTTTTTCGGGTTGGGGAGATCCATGGACGCATTACCCAGCGGGGAAAAGATGTGGCAAACATGCTAAATGCTGTGGACAGTGCGAAAGTAACCGAAAACCTCTGGGGGGAACGGTGGTCCAAGCTTGTCCTCAACTCCATGGGCAACGCCATTTCTGCGGCAACGGGCTTGAATAGTCGCATGATGGTCGAACAGAAGGAATCTCGGAGACTCTCGATACGGCTGGGCGGGGAAGCCATTCAAGTGGGGCAGACACTGGGGTATAAACTGGAGACGATTCGCGGAATGACGGTAGAAAAGCTTTTGGCTGCCGCCGGCGGTGATGCTGAAGCCTTAGTGGAAATTGAGGGCTCCATGGTTGAAATGGCAAAACGAAGGACCGAGGCTGGGCGTCCTTCCACCGGACAGGATATACTCAAAGGACGTCGAACCGAGATCGATTTTATCAACGGGCTGATAGTTGAAAAGGGTATGGAAGTTGGTTTGCCGACCCCTGTAAATGAGACGATCACGGCTTTGGTAAAGCAGGTTGAACGCGGAGAACTTGAACCGAATCCTAAAAACATTGCCGGAATTTTAGACGAGCATCCGAATTGAATTTTCGGTTGATTTTATTCCTGATACACGTAACAGTCATAAATTCGTAAAAAGCCCTAAAACCGTCATGCCGGACTTGATCCCCGCTAAGAACGGGATCTTCGACCGGCATCCAGAAGCCATTGAATTTACTGGATTCCGGCTTCCGCCGGAATGACATAAAAACGTGTTTTTCGATTTTTTGCGAAACCATCAACAGTCATTTTTTATATCGGAAATGTAATTGATCGTGAGCGTCCTATGTGAACGTTCACTATTTTCTCGGTGATTTCGTTCTATTACCTATAAAATTTCAGGAAGGAGCATCTATGGGGGGTTTTTTCGGTGTGGTTTCCAAAACGGATTGTGTAAACGATCTATTTTTTGGAACCGATTATCATTCGCACCTTGGGACCAAACGAGGGGGACTGGCGGCGAAAAACTCAAAGGGATTTACACGGGCCATACATAACATTGAGAATGATTATTTTAGATCCAAATTCGAGGCAGATCTTCCCGAATTGACCGGTCATATGGGGATCGGAATCATCAGTGATACCGACCCGCAGCCACTGATCATCGGATCACACTTGGGAAAATTCGGGATTGTAACGGTCGGCAAGATTAATAATATGGCGGAGCTTGCCGACAAGGCATTTCAGAACAGGCGGCATTTCACCGAGTTGAGCGGCGGTGAATTGAACCCAACAGAGCTGGTGGCTATGCTGATCTGCCAGGAAGAATCGTTTGAAGCTGGAATACAGAATGTGCAGGAGATCATTAAAGGTTCATGCTCGATGCTGCTGCTGACGGAGAACGGAATCATCGCCGCCCGGGATAAGTTAGGCCGGACGCCCATCGCTATCGGCGAAAAGGAGGGGACGGTTGCCGCTTCATCAGAGACATGTGCATTTCCTAATCTCGGATTCAGTGTAGATAGGTATCTTGGCCCCGGCGAGGCGGTTTTTCTGACGGCAGAGGGACAGGAACAGATAAAGGCACCGGAAGAAAGGATGCAGATATGCTCTTTTTTGTGGGTATATTACGGGTATCCTGCATCGAGCTATGAGGGAATCAACGTGGAATTTGTCCGGTATCGGTGCGGAACGGCCCTTGGAAAGAATGACGCAGTGGAGATTGATTTTGTGGCGGGG
>JAHEHB010000268.1 GCA_024644775.1 Deltaproteobacteria bacterium | reverse complement strand
CGAAATGAAAGAAAAGAAAGCGCGTGTTGAAGATGCACTGAATGCAACTCGTGCTGCGGTTGAAGAAGGTATTGTTCCGGGTGGCGGTGTGGCCCTGGTGCGTTGCCTGGACGCCCTGGATAAAATAAAAATAAAAGCAGATCAGAGATTGGGTGTTAAAGTGGTGATGCGGGCCATCGAAGAACCGGTCCGTCAAATCGCTAACAATGCAGGATCCGAAGGCTCTGTTGTCATTGATAAAATCAAAGGTGACAAGGATGCATTCGGTTTCAATGCGGACACCAATAAGTATGAAGATCTCATTGCTGCAGGCGTTATCGATCCCACCAAGGTCGTCCGGTTTGCCCTGCAAAATGCTGCTTCTGTAGCCGGATTAATGCTGACTACTGAGGCGATGGTCGCTGAGAAGCCTGAAGATAAAGACGCAGCCCCGATGCCGGGTGGCGCACCCGGAATGGGTGGAATGGGCGGAATGGGCGGAATGGGTGGCGGAATGATGTAACACCCAACACCTCACTTATAAATACAACAAAAAGCTCTCATCGTTTTTCGGTGAGGGCTTTTTTATTTTTAATATATCATAAAGCGTCAATGAGTTAAGATTTATCAGCGAAATGCCGATTATAGTCATGAGATAAACAGAACGGAATTAATCAATTAATCCCCAAAAAAGAGGAAACAAATGCACACCGAATCAATATTTAAAATCTTTTTATCCCTACACATCTTACTTGTCTTTGCCACAGAAACGGTTTTCGCTGAGAACACCTCCAAAATCGAACATGAAATCGGTTTCTATTACACGGTTCAAAAAGATGACACGCTCTGCAGTATTTCAGAGAAATTTTTCGATACGGCGCTGAAATGGCCGGATTTGTGGAAAGATAATCGTCATGTGACAAATCCCCATCAAATCGAGCCGGGTACGCGTATCCGAATCTTTCAAGAAAAAGCGGTGACACAAATTCAATCACCTGAAAAGATAGAACCCGAACCAATGAACACGGAAAAACCGAAAAAAGAAGCGCCCCATTTTACATTCAGCCCCATTAATCGCGTTGGATTTATCAGAAAAAACCCCATTCCCGCCAGCGGCGTTATTATTAAATTAGAAAACGACGTCGATCTCGTCGGCGAGGGGGACCTTGTGTTCATCCGAAAAGATACACCCCAATCGTTTGTACCGGGCGCAAAATTTACAGTCTATCGAGCCATCAAAATACAGAAAGATTCAAAAGCACTCAAGTACGCTGGATTCCATCATTATCTTACCGGCGTGGTTGAAGTCGTTGAAATTGAACCCGACTATGTTATTGCCAAGGTCACTAAATCCTATCGCACCATTTTGCGGGAGGATCGGGTAGTACCCCATCAAGAAAGATCCCCTAAAATCAATCTCGTTGAAAGCAAAGCAGGAATCGACGGCCGCGTCGTGGGCTCGGATGAACATGAGTTCGCCGTTGGCGATCATTCGGTGGCGTTTATCGACAAGGGAAGTCGGGATGGCATTGCACCCGGCCAGACCTATGATCTTTATTTAGAAAGGGATGTTCGCTTAAATCCAAATAAAAGGAAGGATACCCGTCTGACCACCTACGATATTGGAACACTCGTTGTCCTTCACACCGAAAAATCCACTGCAACGGTTTTTATCATGAGGGCCCAAAAGATGGTATACCCAGGCACAAAATTTCGAACACCACGCCTATAATTTTTGTTTACACCGGCCTTTTGAGCGAGCCGCTAGACTACCTATACCCTTCATAGATAAGTTGGTGTGGTTTGATTGATTTCCCGCCTACATTCAGGCAGGGTATAGACATCGTAACGATACACGCTCCAGTATCGACCAATGGGACTGAGCCTGAATCCCAACCAGCGTTATGATACATCTGACTACATACATTATCACGATTATCTTTTTAACATTTCCAGCATCTTGCCTGTCGTCCTACCGAATTGACCTAAAAAACGGTGCTCGATTCACTACAGAAAAATACTGGGTGGAAGACAATCAGATTTGCTTTTACGCGAATGGCGGTATAATGGGGGTTGAAAAAAATTCCATAAGCAACATCACGGAATCAGAAACGACATACTCAACGGAATCGCAACCTGCGTTTAAATCTCCGATTCCAAAAGCGGATCAAACACTTTCCCCACCGCAAATCACAAAAGAACCCTTCCCCCCGCAGACAGATCCACCTGACAAAGAAGCGTTAATTGAAGAAAAAGAACGTATTGTAACAGAAATTCGGCATGCGCGCGCCGCGTTTCAGGAAGCAAAAGCAAAAAAAGACGACAAACAAATGCGAACTGAGAGGAAAAAACTTCTATCGTTACACACCGAGCGATCCAACCTTTTTAAAAGAGTCAAAGATGCTTACGGGGCACAGGTACCTGCTTGGTGGCATGCAGAGGAATCCGCAATATCGACAGAATAACCAAGTGCTCTGGGTCGAAAATACGTTACCGTATTTTCGACCCAGAGCACTTAGCTTCGAACATCTCTCCAGGAAACGAGGATCAAATCATTCGACAGGAATTTTTCCTGCAGGGCCGTGTCGTAGTAAAAATCTACACTGTTTTTCATTTCAACCTCCCTACCCCACACGGCACCATAGAGGGTAAGATGATTCGCTAATTCTATCTTGGCATAGGGTGCGTAAATAAACCCCCTAAAGGATCCTGAATTGTTAATATCGATGGGGGTGTTCGAATTAGAAAATAGACTAAAATCGGTAGGGTTACCGATAACATGGATATCGGCACCACTGCCTGAACTCAGCCTCCCTGTAAGAAAGACGTTTACCGGCCCGGCGGAGGCATCGATGACGACTTGTGCACCGTCTCCCAGTCGGATATTGGTGAGGTAGTAATTGGCGCCGCCTGCTTTTCCATTTAAGGTGGTTGTCATACCGTTTCCTAAGATTAACTCATCACCGGTAATCGCAGAGGAAGCAAGAAAATTATCATTGCGATTGCTGTAGGTTGTAAATCGTGTGGCATACGCTCCTCCCACTACACCGAGCGGGTCGGGATCGATGCGTTCAACGTCAACGCCCGCGGTCCCGATGAATGTCGCTCCCGTGTTCTGGAGAGCGGCTTCGTTGCCATTGTCATCATCTCCCAGGGCTGCTTCACCGTCTATCAATGAATCGTTTTTCACCGAAACAAATCCGTTCGAACCGACATTCCCCTTACCGGTGGAATCGCTCGGCGTCGGATACGATGTCACGCGGCTGTCGTAACTATACAGGTTTGAATGTGCTTCAAAACAGGCCTTTACATCCCCAAAAGCGCCATAGTGAATTGCGGTGTCTCTTTTGAACGATACCTCTATCTCGGCTTTTGAGGCTCTCGAACCGGCACCCGTACTGGCAAATACATACCGGTTTGAATGGGTCATCGACACATTAGAAACAATAAATGAAAAACCGGAAGGGGTATGATAAAAAAGAGAAGTTGAGTTGCCGATACGCGATGGAAGGGATATGTTTCCGGCCTTTAAATCGGCTTCGATTTTTGCAATGGCATAATAAACGCCGGCTTCGGCATCATATAAGGCCTGTCTGTTGTCTTTGAAATTGGCGCCGATTTGAATATCCGTGGTCGTTGCGACAACCGCCGCACTTCCCAACAACGCGAGAATGGTAATGAATAGGAGCGCGGTCGTGAGGACCACGCCGTTTTCATTGCCACATAGGGAACGTATGAACACCATTACCAGGCCTCATGGTCATTTGTCATTCGTTATTTGTCATTGGTAAATCATGCAATGGCGGATGATATTCGATTATCAAAGCGCAAGATTCACCGGTGTTATCATCGACGTTAATGTGTATGTCCGATACTGCCCGGTGTTCGGATCCTGTTTTGCAGTTCGGGCGGTGATCGTAACTTGTATCTGTCGAATATCGGCCGTTGCGGCGGCACCGGCTCCATTACGATCCAGATAATCAAAGGTAAATGCGTGAATGTTTTCAGCAAATGGTTGCGCACCACCACCGGTATTTCTATCGATTTGATGATTTTTATCATCGTAGGTGTAGGTAATATCTTCATGGGCACCGGAAACACTTCCATCACCATTTAGATCGGCTACAATTTGAAGCCGAATGGTATCGTATGGAATACCATTAAACCCAACTCCCATCGGATCGTATCCAGCCATCCTGATTTCCCGGGTCATCATATCCATTGCGGCCCTGGCGTTCTGTGTCATTTCAGAGACCTGCGCTTGCATATCATATGCCGCGCTTTGAATTAACAGCGCACTCACTAGAACGGTTAAGACGATGGTTCCCACTGCCATCGAAATCAACACTTCTATCAGGGTAAACCCAATTTCTCTTCTATAACGTGACGTTTTCATCTATTTTAACTCAAAACATTGGCCAGGATTGTCTTCAATTCAACCGACTTTTCATCCGAATTCCAATAAACCGTTACCGTGATGGTTTTCATATGGGTATCCGGATTATCAACATCCGTCGCAGTGACCCGTTTATATAACGGATAACTCGAAATACTATGATAACCCTCTGTAACAGTCGCGTCGGATCCGGAGACTCCGGAATATCCAAGCCTTCGAATATCTTCCATCTTTTCCTGCGCCAATGTCGTGGCGGTCGTTACTCGATTGCTATGCATATTGCCCTTTATGATACCGATAGTAAGCCCTGCCGCTCCCATGAGAGCTACCGAAAGGATAAGGATGGCGATCAACACTTCGACCAATGTAAAACCGCTGCGATTTTTATTTAATAACATGTCATGTTTGCTCATCGTAGAAATCGTTAATCTATTTTCACGCGTCCGGTAATATGGACTTTCACTTTTCTCGATCCACTCGAATTTGTGAGGGTGACGGTACCCCAGGGATTCGCGGTCCCTCTGGATGAAAAGCCCAGGTTGTTTGTCGAGCTGAACGTCACCCCCGGATAATTATCCTGGATATCGATACGCCGGATATCGCCTTCGCCGTTGTCGACCGTACCATCGTTATTTTCATCGTTACACAGAGAGTACCGGTGGTTATCGATATAAAAAATTTTGTGGTCGTTGTTCAGGCTCACGGCTTTCATTCTTGCCGCCATTAAATCTCCCATTATCTGTCGGGTAGCCCCCTTCAAATGCAAGGTTGGTCTCAACGCAAGGTAGCTTAAGCTGGCAATCCCAATCACTAAGGCAACAATACCGGCAACAATCATCACTTCAATAAGGGTAAATCCATGATGATGGATTAAGATTGGGGTATTTTTCCTTAAGCCTTGACAGGTTTGTGTTTTCCACATCTTGATAAACTCGTAAAACCCTAAAACCGTCATGCCGGACTTGATCCCCGCTGAAGTCGGGATCTTCGACCGGCATCCAGAAATCATCTAAAATCTTTCCTTATCATACCGCGCCCGGTATCCTAACAACGGCAAAAAACACGGCCTTAAGATCGAGAGTCTGTCGAAACACGGCACAAGGGTCGCGGGTAGACTTTAGATTTCGATGGAATACGACAGAGACTCATGCAGTATAGGATATAAAATTTTACACGTAAGGATCAGGGGGAATCAATCAGTTAAAGGCATGATTTTTTTATTAATTTTCTGCGTCGGGTTTCGTATATAATTCTAATGCGAAAGTATTAGATGGGCATTTGGTCAGCGTATGCGATAATATTTTGAGTTGAAAAATTGTTGTCGCTCGTAAATATTCAGTTCGTTTTGAAATAATTGATTTTTTCGTATAGATCTGCTAAATTTTCATCTATGATCAAGACACTGCTGAAACTAATTTTGAGCATACTTTTGGGATCTAAAAAGGATTATAATATCGATCTGGCATGGTTTATACCCGAGAAAGTTTTCCGGATAGCTTCGGATAAACAGCAATCGCAACCGGCTTTAAGACCGGTGCATTAATTATGTTGTCTGAAAGACGTGGTTAAACGAATTGAAACCGAGTAAAATGCGAACCATTGCGAAAGAAGGTTACGGTGTATTTTGAGCTGTTTCATTTGAGGCGTTGTTTTTTTCCATTACCTTCACATTATACCGCTCAATTTCCGTATTTAAATCATTTCGTCTCTTTTCATGATTCTCGATTTTCTCATTGAGCAATATTATTTTCTGATTTAACTGTTTTACGTCTTCTGTTGTGAGAGATTTTTGCTCGTTTTCAAGCAATTCTCTCTCTTTCATTAACGTTTGGTATTCAAGATCCAATTCCTGTTTTTTTGCATCAAGCCGTTTTCTTATTTCATCAAGGGTATTCTTTGTTGAGGTTGTCTCTGATGGTGTATCCTCAATGTCCTTTTGAGAAATATTGTTTTGGATGCCATTTTTCGGTTCTTGATCGGTTGAGATCTTTTCTACAGCATCGGATACGGGGTTTTGGTTCTTATATTCAGCGTATTCTTTAAGACGCGGATGTTTATGGTTGGGAACTTTTGAATAATCATCCGTAAAACGGATGTCGCCGTTTTCATCGATGTATTTGTAAAATCCCGAAAACGCTGGAGTTGAACAGAAGATGAAAAACATAAAAAGCACGATCAATTTATAACCATTCATAAAAGACCTCGTTTCAAATGTGTAAATGTGTCGATTTTCCTCCGGGGTATTGCGTTTGATTGATTTACCATTTAAAAATCGGTTAAGCCGTTTCAGTACGCCTCATTATCTTATGAGAACGATTTTGTTGAACACAACAGGGTCCTTTTCAAGGGTCCCGACTGTCTTTTCTCCAAGTATTTGAACAACAGACCCTGACTTGAGTTTGTTAAACGAAATCCGATTTCCATTTTTGTCTTCCAGGGAAATATTTTTCGGTAAACTGTAAATATGACCGTCGATTTCGTAGTTTCTGGATGTTTTTGAGTAATCGCCAATGGTTCCCTGAATCATAACCGGTATGCTGTACTCTGCACACAGCAAACCGGGTAAAAGGAGAATCACCATAAGACTCAGCACCACAATCTTTTTTTTCATAATGTTTCCTCCATCATACTAATTGCTCAGCCAGGAGCTGACCGCCAAGGGTTTTTTACTGAGGTTTACTCTCAATCGATTAATTCTTGAATCGCTTGTTTGAATGATCATCTCCGTCTCCTTAGAAACCGGATCATAATAGTGTACCGGTTTGGATGGCAATCCCGTGCCCAACGGCTTGTAGCGTTCATCTTCGCCAACATTTTCTAAAACAGAACCGCAATCCTCTCGAGCCGGTAGACTTGTTTTGTATTCGATGGCGTATATCCTGGAATTACCGCCATAACCGCAAACATCCTGATTGGGTATAAAAGAGGTGAAAAAGACGAACCCCTCAATAATAATGGCTTGCTCAAGCACCCGCTCTGCAGGACCGACCGGCAGATCGAGCTCAAAATACCACCCGTTTGTGTTGATTTTCGTCACCTCCCCCGTCGTCAAATTATCGAATGCCTGCTGTGTCGTGACCGTCGTAAGATCAATGAGGTCATTGGCTTTACTGATAGCCGTTGTATTGGTATAGTGACCATTATTGGCATCTGCAGTACTCACGGGGCTTTCAATCAGACAATACATGGCATTTCGCGCGGCATTCAGCCGATCACCGCCCACCAGGTAT